>SKJZ01000168.1 GCA_007121755.1 Halorhodospira sp.
AGGTGCATTTCGAGGGGTGCGGTCTCCTCACCGCTGTAGTCGATCTTGACCTCGGTGTCGCCGAGTTCAACCAGGGAGAAGAGGCTGAAGTCCCGGAATATGCGCAGCGCCTCCTCTCGTTCGGCGGTGTCAGCAATGTCTTCCGTCAGCCAGGCGACGACTTCATCATAGGGCCAGTCGTTCATCAAAAAGTCGGGGGCGATATAGGCTTCGACCTCCGCTTCTGTCAGCTGCCCTTTCGCGATCAGGTCGATGAGCGCCGTGAAGGTCTCATCAATAGCCGCAACCACGGCACGAGCATCGGCTAGGGGGGCTGAGTCACCGACGTTCATGGCCGAGTCATCTTGACTGCTCAGATCATCGGACAAGGTCTCTCCGTCGACACGATTCTCGATGCTGACCCCCGTGCCATCCACTTCGACCCTGAGCAGGTCGAGGACGCCGTCAAAACCACTGCGATCCGCTTGGAACGCCGAGTTACGGAGGTTGAAGGAGTCGGCGTCATCGCCCTGTATCGCCTCCATCACCGGAAGGATGCGCCCTCGGATACGGGCCTCCTGGTCATCCACCTCACCGGCATCAAGCAGGCTGTAGTCGGGCTC
The DNA here is from genome assembly GCA_007121755.1 of Halorhodospira sp. Classification (GTDB taxonomy): domain Bacteria; phylum Pseudomonadota; class Gammaproteobacteria; order Nitrococcales; family Halorhodospiraceae; genus SKYL01. The sequence continues at coordinate 603 of SKJZ01000168.1, forward strand.
GAGGAAGAACTCCGTTGGGTTTTTGCCGGTGACCGAACCCACGATCAGATCGGTCAATGGTGTGATATTGAGGGTATTGGTCTCCCGGCCGAGGTCGTCGTCCGAGGCGACTGAAAGCAGGGTGTAGGCTCGCCCCCCCGACAGACCGCTGGCGTAGACCAGGTAGGGTTCAGCCAGACCATCGAGATCCAGGGTGTAGCTGCCGTCGCTATCCAGGTTGGTGGCCACATATTCGCCATTGCGCCCCTGCGCGGCGACGAAGCCGGAGATGGGGGCTCCGGCAGCGGCGGTGCCGGAGAGCACGACGGAGCCGGTATGCGGATTGTCATCGCCTCCGGGATCGGAGGAACTGCTGCCTCCATCGCTACAGCCGGTCAGCCCCAACCCCAGGGCCAGGACTGCCGGCAACGTTGCCCCCTTGTACACGTCGACAAGTCGATCGTTCATGGTCTTGCTCCCCTTCGGCAAAGACTTTCGGCTCGCTTTCCTCGAACCCTACGCCAAGGCGGGGAGGTGACTCAATCACCCAAATGGGTGATACGAGGTGTCCGTTACGGCCGACCCACTTCCCCCCCTCAACGCCCGGAGCAACACGGCTAGGTTCTCGGCGGCGTACAGACCGAAGTGGCCGAAGCCTTCAAGGTGTACGAGGCGGGCATGAGGCAGACAACGCACGAGCTGTTCCGCATGATGGATCGGGATATTGCAGTCCTCGGTATCATGGAAGAGTGTTACTGGTTGCTTGATGCCGGCCAGGTCGAAGCCCCATGGTGCCGCATGGTGCCGGATATCGTGCCGGGCACCCTGGAGACCGCCACCGAGTGCGGCGGTGACGTTGGTGATAAAGGCTTCCCGGCCGGCCGTAGCGCGGGTCAGTCGCTCGCGATCACTGGGTGCAGCAACGCTGATGATCTGGTCGGCCAAGCCGGGGAGATCCGCCCCCAGCGGGGCCAGCAGGTCATCGAGCCTATCCGGCTCCTCTAGGCTTGTACGGTAGATCTCGTGGCCCTGGGGGTTCATTCCTTCCAGCCAGTGCGGGCCATTGAACGGGGCGATGGAGCTGACGAGCAGGACGCGGGGCACCTGCTCCGGTCCCAGTCGTGCCGCGCAGGCGAGGGCATACGGGCCACCGCCCGAGTAGCCGATTACGTGAAAACGGGGGTAGCCGAGCAGCGCCATGGCCTCGGCGGCATCGCGGGCGAAATCACCGAAACTGTCTTCGCCGCGCGGCGGTGACGAGATACCGTAACCGGGACGCTCAAGGACCACCAGACGCAGCCCGGAGTCTTCAATGACTGACTCCAACGGGTCGAATTCCCGACGTGAGCCGGGTACGCCGTGGCAATAGAGGACAGGGTGGCCACCGTCGGGGCCGTAAACCGACCAGCCCAGTTGGCGACCGTCGGCCAGGGTCAGCGGGTTTTCGAAATTCATAATCAGGGCCATCATTCCTCCGCTCTCTGGCCGTACAAGTACGGCGGCGGGCTGTACGTTCACCACTTCTTACGTCTAATGTTACGGAAGGTATTGCCGGGGAAATAGCGCGATGGCCGACTCTCAACAAGCGACGGTGGGCGGTGGCTGCTTCTGGTGCATCGAGGCGGTCTTCCATCGGGTGCGCGGCGTCACCTCGACGGCCTGCGGCTACGCTGGAGGGCACACGGAGAACCCCACCTACGCCGAAGTTTGCGGCGGCGCCACCGGCCACGCCGAGGTGGTTCAACTGACCTTCGATCCGGATATCGTCTCCTACGACCGCCTGCTCCGGGTCTTTTTCACCATCCACGATCCGACCCAGCGCCACCGCCAAGGTCCAGATATCGGCCCGCAGTACCGCTCCATCATCCTCTATCGCGACCGGGAACAGCGGGAGACGGCGGAAGCGGTCATCAGTGAGATGGAGGCGTTCGATGTCTTCAACGAGCCGATCGTGACCGAGATCCGGCCGCTGGAGATCTTCTATCCGGCGGAACCGGAACACCAGCGCTACTTCGACAAGGCGCCCGACACCCCGTACTGCGCGGCGATAATCACGCCCAAGCTGCAAAAGGCCCGCCAGGAGTTCCCACGGCTACTGGCGTGACCGGCACGGCCCCGAAGCGGGCCGTGCGCACCCGTTCATTCGATGTCGCGGGAAAAGCGGACCGCATTCCGCCCGGCGCGTTTGGCAGCGTACATGGCCGCGTCGGCGGCGCGCAGCAGCGATTCCGGATCGGCCCCGTCGGCCGGGCAGATGGCCACGCCGATACTCACCGAGATCCGCAACGGCACCCCCGCCACCACCACCTTATCCCCAAACTGCTCTCCGATGCGCCGGGTGACCGAGCGGATCGGGGCCTCGGACTCGATATCCGGCAGTAAAACGACGAACTCATCACCGGCGAGCCGGGCCAGCGTGTCGTCCTCCCGCAGGCATTGGCGCACCCGGCGCGCGACCTCGAGTAGGAGCTGGTCGCCCAATTCGTGGCCGTGGGTATCGTTGATCCGCTTAAAGTGGTCGAGATCGAAAAAGAGCACCCCCAGTTGGCTGCCGCTTCTCCGCGAGTGGGCGATAGCCAACTCCATCCGGTCGTCGAGCAGACGGCGGTTGGGCAAACCGGTCAGCGCGTCGTAGTACGCCAGCCGGCGGATGTACTCCTCGTCCTCCTTCATCCGGGTGATGTCGGTAAAGAGGCCGGCGTAGTGCGAGACCTCGCCGTCGTCGTCGGTTATCGCGGTGATGGTCAACAGCTCCAGAAAGATCTCGCCGTCCTTGCGCCGGTTCCAGATCTCCCCCTGCCAATACCCCTTCTCCCGCAAGCTCTGCCACATGGCGCGGTAGAAGGCGTCGTCCTGCCGGCCGGAATTGAGGATACCCGGCGACTGCCCGATGATCTCCTCGGGCTGGTAGCCGGTAATATGGGTGAACGCCGGGTTGATGAACTCGACGATGCCGCGCGCGTCGGTGATCATCACCCCCTCCAGCGAGGCCTCGATCAACCGCTCGGCCAGGCGCAAACTCTGGCGGGACTTTTTGAGGGCGTTTTCCCGGTCTTCCAGGGCGCGGCGAAGATCCTCCAGATAGACGCGTTCCACGCCCTCCATCATGTCCGAGAAGCCGAGCAGCCCGACAATCTCCCCGGCGGGCGACTCCACCGCCAAGTGCCTGATCCGGTACTGCAGCAGACGGTTGCGGGCCTGCAGCAGCGTGTCGTCGGTGCGCACGCGGACCAGCGGCCGGCTGGCCAGATCCCCGGCCCCGGCGTTCTCCGGCGCGGCGGCGATCCAACGCACCACATCGCGCTCCGTGATGATCCCCGGACCGAGTTCCGGGTCGTCGACGATGGCGGCATCGGCCCCGGCGGCCCGCATCTTGCGGGAGACGGAGAGAATCGGCTCGTCGGTCTCCAGGAAGACCGGCTTGCTCCGGAACCGGTTGCCGACCTCGCGCAGCCTCAGATACGGCTCCAACCCCTGATTCAGCGCGATATCGCTCTGCGAGAGGATGCCCTGCGGCCGTCCGGCCTCGTTGACCACCAACAGGTGCCGCACCCCGAGCCGGCCCAACTCCCCGGCCGCCTCGCCCACCGGCGTGTCGGCAGCCAAGGTGTGGAGAGGCGCGCTCATATGCTCGCTGATCGGCGCGTTGACCGCCCCCGGATCGGTGAAATCGACGGCGAGGGCGTCCCTTTCGGTCCAGATGCCGACCGGCCGCTCCCCGTCCATGACGACGATGGAGCTGCACCAGCGCTCGCTCATGCGCTGGGCGGCTTCCCGCAACGCCATCTCCGGGGGGCACTGGAGCAGATTGCTCTGGGCGATCCGTTCCACGGGTATGTCCTGCTGCATCGGTGAACCTCGCTCCAGGCAGTGATAAAGTCTTCGGCGATACTTTTCCGCAACATTAGCAAGACGGCATCCATACTAAAGCAGGAATACCCCCTTAACGGAATCCCTCTTTTGATACCACTCCGAGACCACAACCCCACCCTGCGCCGGCCGATCATCACCTACCTGCTGTTGATCTCCTGCGTCACCGTTTTTCTCTGGCAGGTCTCGCTGGGCGAGAGCGGCTTCCGCCTCGCCATTGAACTCCTGGGAGCGCGGCCGGCCGCGCTGTTCGGACTGGAGGTGCCGCACCATCCCGCGATGCCCCCGGCCTGGGTCACGCTCTTCACCTCGATGTTCATGCACGGCGGGTGGCTCCACCTCCTTATGAATATGCTCTTCCTGCATATCTTCGCCAACAATGTTGAAGACAGCATGACCCGGCCGCGGTTCCTGCTCTTCTATCTGCTGTGCGGGATCGCCGCCGCATACGCCCACGCCGCGCTCAACCCCGCCTCTCCGATCCCGATGGTGGGCGCCAGCGGCGCGATTTCCGGCGTGCTGGGGGCCTACCTCCTTCTCTACCCGCGGTCGCGCATTCTGGTCGTGGTCCCGTTGATTATCATCTGGCCGCTGCTCTACCTCCCGGCCGGATTGCTCCTGGGCGCCTGGTTCATCCTCCAATTGGTGCAGTCGGTCGCGCTCCCGTCCGACGGCGGCGGCGTCGCCTTCGCCGCCCACGCGGGCGGCTTCATCGCCGGCATGGCGCTGGTTCCGCTGTTCAAACGGCGGAATGCCCGGCTGTTCAACGTCTGGAACCGTTAGGTTTTGAAGACGCCGCTCCGGCGGCACGGCGCAGTCCGGGTCACGCGGAGGGCACACGCGGCTCCGCCGGAAACCGCTCGACGATCTCCGCCGCACTGACCGGAGCGGCGAACAGATACCCCTGCCCCATCCCGCAGCCGAGTTCGATCAGCGCATTGCACTGCTCCCGGGTCTCGATCCCCTCAGCGATCGCGGTCAGGTTGAGGGTATTCGCCATGGCGACGATGGTGTGGGCAATGGCGCGGTCGTTCTCGCTGGTCGCCACCTCATCGACAAAGTCCCGGTCAATCTTGAGTTCGTCGATCGGATAGCGGCGCAGGTGCGCCAACGACGAGTAACCGGTGCCAAAGTCGTCGATGCTGACCAGCACCCCCATCTCCTTCAATCGCCGCAACAACGACTGCGCCCGTTCCGGATCCGCCATCAGCGCGGTCTCGGTCAGTTCAACCACGAGCCTCTCCGGGGCGAGGTGGTAGGCGTTGAGCAGGCGGCTGATCGACTTCGGCACGTTGGAGCGGCGGAACTGCTCGGCGGAGACGTTGATCGAGACCCGCGGCAGATCGAAACCGCTACCGATCCACTCCGCCATCTGGCGGCACGCACGGTCGGCGACCCACTCCCCGACGGCGTCGATCAGCCCCGTCTTCTCGGCCACCGGAATGAACCTCACCGGCGGGATCAGGCCGTACTCGGGATGGCGCCAACGGATCAGGGCCTCGACGCCGATGAGGCTACCGTCGAGCAGCGAGACCTGCGGCTGATAGAGTAGGAAGAGCTCGTCCCGCTCGAACGCCTGGCGCAGCCCGTTCTCCAATTGCAGGCGCTCGTCGGCGGACCTCTTGAGATCGGTAGTAAAGAACTGGTGGGTACACTTGCCGGAGTCCTTCGCCTTGTACATCGCCCCGTCGGCGTGCTTGAGCAGGGTCTCGGCGTCCTCGCCGTCGTCCGGAAAGAGGCTGATCCCGATGCTCGCGCTGACGTAGATCGACTGTCCGGCAAGGGTCATCGGGCGCCCAAGGGCATCGGCGATGCGGCTCGCCGTACTCTCCGCCTCGATGGCCCGCGCCCCCTCCAGCAGCAGCGCGAACTCGTCGCCGCCGAAACGGGCCACGGTGTCCGAAGCGCGCACGCACTCGCGCAACCGCTCCGCCACCTCCTTGAGCATGTCATCCCCGGCGTGGTGCCCAAGCGAGTCGTTGATGACCTTGAAATTATCGAGGTCGACGAAGAAGACCGCCGCCCGCGTCTCCTTTTCGCGCCGCGCGCGGACCACCGTCTGGCGGATCCGGTCGAGGAAGAGCGCACGGTTGGGCAGCGAGGTCAGTTCATCGTGGGTGGCGAGGAACTCGATGCGGCGTTGGGACTCTTTGATCACCGAGATATCGCTGAAGATCCCGACGTAGTTGAGCACCCGGCCTTCGGCGTCGTGGACCGTATTGATGGTCAACCACTCGGGGTAGATTTCGCCGTTCTTGCGGCGGTTCCAGATCTCGCCCTGCCACCAGCCGTCCTCCTCCAAAACCTCCTGCATCCCCTGGTAGAACTCCTTGTCGTGCCGGCCGGAGGCAAGGATGGACGGCGTCTTACCGATCGCCTCGCTCGATTCGTAGCCGGTGACCTTGGTGAAGGCGTCGTTGACAGTCAGGATGCGCTGTTCGGCATCGGTGATCATGATGCCCTCGCCGGCGCGGTCGAAGACCCGCGCCGCCAAGCGCAACTGCTCCTCGGCGTGCTTGCGCGCCGTGATATCGACAGACTGGGTGCAAATGCTCTGCACCACGTCGTCCGCCCCCGAGAGCGGGAAGCGCACAGTCATCAGGTAGCGGTCGCCGTCGACGAAATTCAACGTCTCTTCGGTCTCGAGCGGTTTCATCTCGCGCACGACTTCAAGATCCCTGGCGCGGAACGCTTCGGCGGTCTTGCGCGAGAAGATTTGAGCGTCGGTCTTGCCGATGACCTCATCGGCGGCGAAACCGTAGACCTGCTCGAACCGGGCGTTGACGAACTCGTAGCGGCCGGCGAGATCCTTGAGCGTGATAATGGTCGTGGAGTTGTTCATGATCGCCATCAGGCGTTGGCGGTTCTCCCGGATCTCCCGCTCCCGGATCATCTTTTCGGTCTGGTCCATCAGGGCGATGATCGCGCCGCGCTGACCGGGCTGGACGGCCTGCTCGTACGGCGCCACATGGAGCATGTAGTGGCGCTCGTTGGTATAGACGGGCTCCTCGATCGGCGCGTTGGACTCGATCGCCTCCCGCACCCGCGCCGAGAAGTCGTGCATGCCAGGCGGCAGGCGGAGCGCCGGAATGACCTGGCCGATCGACTTCCCCGCCAGAGAGAAGATGTCGGCGGCCGGACTGTTGAAGCGGGTCAATTCGAGATCGCCGTTGCAGACCAGGATCGGGAAGCCGACGCTGTTCTGGATCTTCTCCAGGTCGTTCAACGCCTCGGCCAACTCGACGGTGCGGACCTGCAGCTCCTCGTTGACGGTGGTCAGCTCCTCGTTGGTCGATTGCAGCTCTTCGTTCGAGGATTCGAGCTCCTCGTTGGACGATTGCAACTCCTCGTTGGCCGCCTGGACCTCCTCGTTGAGGGCCTGCATCTCCTCATTCGACGTCTCCAACTCCTCGATCACCGTCTGTAGGCGCTCGCGGGTCGAGAGCAACTCCTCCTCGAGCACCTTGGCGTCACGTTCCGGCGCATCGCCGTCGAGCGCGGCGACATCGCCCTCGCTGCCGCGCGCCTCGGAGACGGGCTCGAAACAGACCAAAAAGAGGGAGCTGCTCACCCCCCGCTCCAGCGGATGCACCACCAGCCGCGTCCCCAGCTTGCCGTCCGTCCCATTGACCGTGTACTGCCGGCCGTAGGCGGAATCGAGCTTGTGCTCGACCTGGTGGACGAGCAACTGCAAGTCGGTACGGAACTCACGCCGGATCAACTGCTGCAGGTTGGTCGTCGGCTTACCGGCGACGATGCCGAGATAGGGCGACACATCGCCGTGGATGTGCTGGATCTCATAGGTGGCGTCGATCAGGACCGCGGGCGGGACGTACCGCCCGACGGCGGCATCGATGAGCCGCTGCGCGTGATCCGGCGCCCGGGCCGCGCCGGACGCCTCTTCGTGCCGCGGATCCGGCAGCCGGAAGGTCGACGCCGGAATCCGTCCGGCGCCGTGTTGCCGCCGGAACAGCCGCGCCGCCTTGTCGGAGACGGCGAAGAGGTGCTCCTGCTGAAAGATCCCCTCCGACTTGCCGAGAAAGAGCAAGCCACCGGGGCGCAGACCGTAGTGGAAGGTGGCGAGCACCTTCGACTGAAGCTCCGCGTTCAGGTAGATCAGGACATTGCGGCAACTGATCAGATCGAGGCGCAGAAACGGAGGATCCTGCACCATGTCCTGCCGCGCCACCACCACCATGTCGCGCAGCAGGCGCGAGATCTCGAAGTGGTTGCCGGTGGAGCGGGTGAAGTAGCGGTTGAACAGGTCGGCGTCCATATCGTTCAGGACGCCCTCGTTGTAGATCCCGCGCCGGGCGATGGCGAGCGCGTTGAGGTCGATATCGGTGGCGAAGATCTGCACCCGGTAGTGGCCCAGATTGGCGCCGAGCAGTTCGGCGAGCATGATGGCGATGGTGTACGCCTCCTCGCCGGTGGCGCAGCCGGGAACCCAGATACGGATATCGTCGCCCGGCTCTTTGCTCTGGACCAGCTTGCTCAGCGCCGCGCGCAACACCTCGAACGCCTCGCGGTCGCGGAAGAACGCGGTCACCGAGATCAAGATGTCCTTGCACAACTGCTCCAACTCCTCCGGCTCCCGCTCGACCAGATCGAGGTAGTCGTCCAGCGTGCTCAGCCGGCGGGCGGCGAGACGCCGCTCGATACGCCGCAGCAGCGTCCCCTCCTTGTAGCCGCTGAAGTCGATGCGGGTGTGCTGCTTGACCCGCATCAACAGCTTCTTCAATGCGGTGGCGGCGGCGGCCGGCTTCGGCGTTAGCACGACCGCGCCGTGAGCGCGGGTGATCCGGGTGATCTCCTGCGCAATCCCATCCGGCGGCAGCACCCAGTCGACGCACCCGGTATCGATCGCGGCCTCCGGCATCCCGCCGTACTTGGCGGTGGCCGGTTCCTGGGCGAAGGTGAAACCGCCGGCGGCCTTGATCTCCCGCAGGCCGGCCGCGCCGTCGGAGCCGGTCCCGGAGAGGATGACGCCGACGGCGTCCTCGCACTTGCCCGCGGCCAGCGATGAGAAGAAGGCGTTGACCGACGGCCGGGGGAGCTTCTGGCGCGGCCCCTCGATCAGCTTGAAACGGCCCGCCTCAAGGACCACGTTGCGGCTCGGTGGGGTCACGTAGATGGTGTCGGGCTCGGGAGCGGCGCCGTCCTCGATCTCCCGGACCGCCATCGCCGTCTCGCGCCCCAGGAGTTGGACCATCATGCTGCGGTGGGTCGGCGAGAGGTGCTGGATAACGACGTAGGCGGCGCCGAGATCGGTGGGTAGGGCGGCGACCAGGTTGGTCAGGGCCTCAAGCCCGCCGGCGGACGAACCGATGCCGACGAGGTAGGTGCGCCGCTCGGCGGCCGGAGTCTTCTTCTTCCGCGCACCGCCCTTCCGGCCGGTACTCCGTCCCGACGAATGCGCCTTCGTGGTACTTTCCTTCTTCTGCGCCATCCGTGCCTCTCTCCGGGCCGGCCACCAAGCGGAACCCTCCCCGCCAGAAGCCCCATACCCGAATCTTTAGTCTTTCGTCTATAGTCTTTCGACTTTGATGCGGCATGCTACATCTAAATTAGACCTCTTCGCTATCATCACGGCATTTACCTGGACATACAAAGTTTTCGGAACGTATTGCCGGGTAGTGCCCATACGGGGACGCCGTGAATCCATCCCTGGAGGCTTCACGGCCGCATCCCTGCGGCCGAGACCCCGTATGGGCACTACCCGGCAATACGTTCCGAAAACCTTGTAGCCGTCATCCGCCGCGCTGCTACGATGAAGTGAGAATCAACCGGAAACCACGGGAGACCGGTCATGTCCGAGGAGCTTTCCCCCCGGCAACAGGACGCATTGGAGGCCCGGCTCGCGGAGCGCCGGGACGCATTGATCGGGGAGATCGAACAGGAGATGGAACACTCTCGGCACAGCTCCATGGAGGAGTTGGTCGGTCTAGTGCGAGACACCGGCGATGAGTCTTTGGCCGATCTGATCTCGAGCCTCGACTCGGCCATCGCCAACCACCACCTCGACGAACTCCGCGACGTGGAGGCGGCGCTCCGCCGTATCAAGCTGGGCCGCTACGGGTACTGCGGCGACTGCGGTGAGCCGATCCCGGCGGAGCGGCTCCAATCGATCCCCACCGCCGGCCGATGCATCGCGTGTCAGGACCACCACGAACGCACCCACGCCGGGCGGCGGGGCGCGTCGCTCTGAAGACCCTCCAGGCGGCGGTTCGGGAAACCGGCCGCCACGGCGCCGGTCACTCCCCGAAGCGCTTGCCGCTGTTCGGCGGCGTCGGAGTCCGGTAGATGCGGTTCGGCTCGGCGTGAAGGATCGCCGGCGCGGCCGCCGCCGCCTCGGCCACGGCCCGCGGACCGGGATCGTCGGCCAAGCGGATCAGGAAGCGGCCGCGGCCCATGTCCCGCACGATGTCGGGGCCGTGGGCCGCGAACGCGGCGTCGATGTCCGCGGGGCCGCCCTCATCCTCCACGGCGACAATGTACTCGCCGGGAACCCGCTCTCCCGCCTCCCCGCCGCGCATCTCCGCCACCCCCGGTGGGCTGCCCCCGCCGCCGCCCGCCGGCGCGGCCCGCTCCGGTCCGGCGCAGGCCGGCAGAACCGCCGCAGTCAGGGCGACGATCAATCCGCACCGCCACGCCGCGGTGGCGCTCACTCGGAGACCTCCAGGACCGGGTTGGCCGGCGGATCGATCCAGTCGAGAGACCCCGGCGCATCGACCGCCCGGCCGGAGGTCGTGGTATCGGCCAGCGCGGCCACCGGCCGTCCGCCGCCGAGCAGCGCCTCGCGGGTCTCCTTGTAGGTGAAGTCCGGGCTGTAGGCGCGGACCATAGCGGCGACCCCGGCGACGTGCGGGGCGGCCATCGAGGTGCCGTTGTTCAGCCGGTAGTGCTCGCTGCCGTCGATCTGGTGCATCGATTGGAGCGAGGCGACCGCGACACCGGCGCCGTCCCACGACAGCGGCTCGTCTTGTGATTTCAACCAAAAGCCGAGGCTGCAACCGTCTTCGGTTTCGCAACGCTCCTTGGAGAAGGTGGCGGCGTATGCGCCAAAGTCCAGCTTACCGCCGTTGGAACCGGTCGCCCAACCCTGGATGTTCGTGTCTTCGCCGAACGGATCGTCGCCGAACGGATCGCTGTCTCCCTCCCCCGCGGCCACAAAGAAATAGTCCTTGTCGTAACTCAAGTAGTAAGAGAAGTAGAAGTTCACCGACGCGGCGAGGACATTATCGGGACTGGCGCCAAACAGATCTTCGGAGGTGAAATGCCGCCAGACGCGCTCGTCGGCGTCGGCCGCATACGCGGCGCCGCCGGAACTGCACCACTCCCCGGGGTTCACCAACGCCGCGACCGGGTTTCCCTCCGACGACGTCATACAACTATCAACGACCGCCCAATCCGCCTCCGTCGACACATCCCAATCTGCCGCGCCGCCCAACTCGATACCCACCGGCTCCCCGCCGCCCCACGCGCTCAAGATATTGGTCCCCGGCGCGCCCAGGTTAACGTGGTGTACGTTGCCCAGACCGTCCTGCCAGCCGGAATTGGAGAATGCGGCCAAATCGTATGCCTGATTGAGGGCGGCGACGCAGACCACGTTGTCGTAGTCGGCGCTGAAGCTGCACGGGTAGTCGGGGTAAGTCGACGAAAGCTCCCTCCCCTCATTCCCGGCGGCGGCCACCACCAGCACATCGTTCTCCCGGGCGTTCTCGATGGCCTCAGCGTAGGCCGGGTCGAAAGAAGGGTTGCCGCCGAGGCTCATGTTGATCACCGCGGCGCCGTGTTCAACGGCGAAGTCGATGCCTTGGATGATGTCGGCGGTGGAGCCGAAACCGTTGTCGTTGAGCACCCGCACCGACATCAGGCTCGCCTTCTGGCAGACGCCGGTAATTCCGTCGCTGTTGCCGCCGACCGCGCCGATCGTCGCGGCGACGTGGGTTCCGTGGTTCTCGCCGCCGCCGGACGGCAACGGGTCAGCCGGATCGGCCGTTCCATCGACAAAGTCGGCGCCGTGGTTCGG
>SKJZ01000062.1 GCA_007121755.1 Halorhodospira sp.
ATGGCCGAACGGCCCACGCCGGTGGTGATCTGCTCCTCGCTCACCGAGAAGGGCGCCGCGACGACCATGGACGCGCTGGCGGCCGGGGCAGTGGAGATCGTCACCAAGCCCCGCATGGGGCTGAAGCAGTTCCTGACGGACTCCGCCGACGATCTGGTGCGGGCGGTGCGGGCGGCGGCTCGGGCCGACCGGCGGCGCTTGGGCGGCGCCGCTCCGGCGGTGGCGCCGGAGGTGACCAGAGAGGCTGTTCCCGCTGCGCCCCAGCGGGCGATGGAAGCCACAACCGATCAAGTGGTGGCGGTCGGAGCCTCGACCGGCGGGGTTCAGGCGCTGGAAGAGCTGCTGCGCGGGCTGCCGCCGACCGCGCCGGGGATGGTCATCGTCCAGCACATGCCGGAGAAGTTCACTGCGGCCTTCGCCGCCCGCCTGAATCAGATCTGTGCGATCGAGGTGCGTGAGGCCGGCGACGGCGACCGGGTGCTGCCCGGTTACGCCCTGATCGCCCCCGGCGGCCGCCACCTGCAATTGCGGCGCAGCGGGGCGCAGTACCGGGTGGAGGTGACGGACGGGCCAGTGGTCAACCGCCACCGCCCCTCGGTCGATGTGCTCTTCCGGTCGGTCGCGCGCTGTGCCGGGGCCAATGCGTTGGGGATCATTATGACCGGCATGGGCGATGACGGCGCCCGAGGGTTGAAGGAGATGCGTGACGCCGGGGCAGCGACGGCGGCACAAGACGAGGCGAGCTGTGTGGTTTACGGCATGCCCAAGGAGGCCCTGAAACTCGGAGCCGTGCAGAAAAGCCTGCCCCTGGCCGCGTTGCCGGAGGAGGTGGTTCGGTATGGCACGGGATAGGGAGTTGGACTATGAGCAGTGTATTGGAGCCCGAACCTCTCCCGGAAGGTGAGGGCGGTGGATTGTCCGGCGCGTCCGCGGCGGCGCCGCGGGTCGGAGAGCACGGCGGCCCGCGCGCCGTCGGCACGGCGCTACCGTTGGATTGCTCACGGGAGGATGCGGAGACGCCGCCGGCGGAACGGGGCGGATGGCAGTGTGTGGCCGGGGTGGCGCTGCTCCTGCTCGCGTTGCCGCTACTGATCTGGAAGGCCGGGCCGGAGAGTGGGGCGGTGGTCGCGCCCGCGCTCTTTCTCCCTTTCCACACCGGGGCCGAGGTCTTCGCCGTGGTGGTGGCGGGGATGATCTTTGTCGCCGGGTGGCACGCCTACGAGTTCGATAATGGGCGCAGCGCCGGGTTGGCGATCGTTAGCTGTGCATTCCTGGCCGTCGCCGCGCTCGATCTGGTCCACCTGCTCTCTTTCCCGGGTATGCCGGATCTGGTGACGCCGAACAGCGAGCACAAGACCATCATCTTCTGGCTGGCAGCCCGCCTGGCCGCCGCCGCCGCGCTGTTGGCCTATGTTGTGTTGCCGCCGGCGGTGACCGTCGCGCGGCGCGCGCGCCTATGGATGTTGGCCGCCAGCCTGGTGGCCATCGCCGGGATCGTCTATGTCGGCGTCTTCCAGCCCCACTGGATACCGGCAACTTACGTCACCGGCCAGGGGCTGACACCCTTCAAAGTCGGCGTGGAGGCGGTAGTGGTCGCTCTCCACCTGGCGACGTTGGCCGTGTTGTTCCGGCGGTGGCAGGCGTTTCCGGGCCGGGTGCTGCCGGCCCTCGCCCTTGCCGTGGCGTTGATGGCGTGCGCGGAACTCTTTTTTATGGTCTACGCCGAAGTGAGCGATACCGCCAACGCCCTCGGCCATGTCTACAAGATCGCCGCCTACCTCTTTCTCTACCAAGCCGTCTTCCTCACCGCCATGCGGGTGCCCCTGCACCGCCTGTTGCAGGCCGATAACGACATCCGGGAACGGGAGAGGCATCAACGCCAGTTGCAGATGGACCTGGAGCACCAGGCGACGCGGGATCTGCTTACCGAACTGCCCAACCGGCAACTGCTGCGCGACCGGCTGCAGCACGCCCTTGTCCGGTTGGACCGCGACGGGGGACGGTTGGCGGTGCTCTTCATGGGTCTTGACCGGTTCAAGAACGTCAACGACACCCTCGGCCACGAGACCGGGGACCGCCTGTTGCAGCGGGTGGCGTGGCGAATCAATTCGGCGGTGCGGGCCAGCGATACCGTGGCCCGGGTCGGTGGCGACGAGTTCGTTATCGTGTTGGAGGACGCTGAAGATGGCGAAGGGCCCGCCGCGGTCGCCCGGAAGGTGATCGCGGCCCTGTCGCTGCCGGTGGTCGTGGACGGACGGGAACTGCCGGTCTCCGGCAGTATCGGCATCGCCCGGTTTCCGCACGATGGCCGCGATTCCGCCACCTTGCTGCGCAAGGCCGAGACCGCAATGCACCGGGTCAAAGAGAGCGGTTCCGGTAACTTCCGCTTCTACTACTCTGGCATGAACGCCCACGTCGATGCCCGGCTGGATATGGAGGTGCAGTTGAAACGGGCGTTGGCGCGGAATGAGTTTGTGCTGCACTACCAGCCCAAGGTGGCGGCGTGTGACGGGCGGATCGTCGGCGCCGAGGCGCTGATCCGCTGGCGCGAACCCCGGCGGGGCCGGCTGGTCTCGCCCGCGGAATTTATTCCGCTGCTGGAGGAGTCGGGCCTGATTATCCCGGTAAGCGAGTGGGTCCTGTCGGAGGCGCTCTCCGTGTTGCGGCGTTGGAATGGCCACGGTACCGGGGTGCCGCTGGCGGTCAACGTCTCGGCAAAGCAGTTCCAACAGGAAGGGGGGTTTCAGCAACTGCGGCAGGCGCTCGCCGACTCCGCCGTCGAAGGACGGATGCTGCAACTTGAGGTGACCGAGAGCCTGATTATCGCCGATCCGGAACGCGCCATCCGTGCCCTTCACGAGGTGCGGGAGATGGGGGTCAGCACCGCGTTGGACGACTTCGGCACCGGGTACTCTTCGATGGCCTATCTCAAAAGGTTGCCCATCGACGTCCTGAAGCTCGACGGCAGCTTCGTGCGCGGCCTTCCCGGAGATCCGGAAGACGCGGCCATCGCCCGCACCGTTATCGGCCTCGGTCAGGCCCTCGACATGCGTGTAGTGGCCGAACGGGTGGAGACGGAGGAGCAGGCCGACTTCCTACGCGAAGAGGGGTGCGACGAGATGCAGGGCTACCACTTCAGCCGCCCGGTGCCACTGGTCGATCTCGAACGCATGCTCACCGGGTATCAGTTCGCGGCCCCGATGCCCCCTCCGCTATAGCCATCGGGGCGTGTAGACGGTATTTTCGCTGCCCTTCTGGCCGCTGCAATTGTGTGGGGTGAACGGGAAGTGCGTCCGTATCCGGCATTTCTGGTCAACCAATGGCCCTCCCCCGGGAGCGCCTAGGCAAGATCGTCGTCGCACGGATGCTCGAGATGCCGCTCGCTGCCTACCGCCAGTTGGTAGCCGAGTCGCACGCCGCGTTGGCCGCGTCGCCGCTGCGCCGC
>SKJZ01000088.1 GCA_007121755.1 Halorhodospira sp.
AGTAGACCGACTCCAAGTGGTTGGCGTACCAAATGAAGATCTCGGCGCCCTTCTTGATGGTGGTGTCGTGGAAGGAGAACCCCATGCCGTCGTTCTTCAGGATGAAGCGGCGGCTGATGAAGTCCTTCGTCTCCACCTCGCGGTCGCCGCCGCGGATTTCGTCCAAGGTGCGTACGATCATCGATCTTCTCCGTCTCGTATCGCTTGGGTTTCGCCCGGCTCGCGGGCCGGCGCGCCGCAAAACATCGGCTGTTCAGCCGATGCCGAGCTTCTCGATAGCCTGGGCGGTGGAGCGGTCAATGATCTCCAGCCCTTCATTGAGGTCGGCGTCGTCGATAATCAGCGGCGGCAGGAGCTTGAGCACGCCGTCCTCCGGCCCCGAGGTCTCGATGATCATGCCGTTCTCGAAGGCGCACTCGGAGACGGTGCTCGCCAACTCGTTGCTGGCCCCGAAGCGGATGCCGCGCATCATCCCGCGCCCGCGCAGGTGGCCCTGGGCGGCGGGGTACTTGTCGGCGATGCGCTGCAACTCCTCGCGCATGATCTCGCCCTTTCGATCGACCTCTTTTTGCAGCGTATCGTCGCTCCAGTAGAGTTCGAGGGCGCGCTTGGCGGTGACGAAGGCGAGGTTGTGGCCGCGGAAGGTGCCGTTGTGCTCGCCCGGTTCCCAGATGTCGTGCTCCGGCTTGACCAGCGTCAGCGCCATCGGCAGGCCGTAGCCGCTGATCGACTTGGAGACGGTGACCACGTCGGGCTGGATGCCGGCGCGCTCGAAGCTGAAGAACGGGCCGGTGCGGCCGTTGCCGGTCTGGATGTCGTCGACGATCAGCAGCATGTCGTGGCGGCGGCAGATCTGCTCCAGCCCCTGCAGCCACTCGTCAGTGGCGGCGGAGAGGCCGCCCTCGCCCTGGACCACCTCGACGATGGCCGCCGCCGGCTGGTCGACGCCGCTGCCCTTGTCCTCCAGGAGCTTGTCCATGTAGTAGAGGGTGTTGACGTCCGGGCCGAAGTAGCCGCAGTACGGCATATGCTCACTGTAGGTGAGCGGCAGGCCCGCGCCCTTGCGCTTGAAGGCGTTGCCGGTGACCGCCAGCGAGCCGACGCTCATGCCGTGGAAGGCGTTGGTGAAAGAGATGACCTTGTGGCGGCCGGTGACCTTGCGGACGATCTTCAGCGCCGCCTCGACGGCGTTGGTGCCGGTGGGTCCGGGGAACTGGATGCGGTACTCCAGCCCGCGCGGCTCCAGGATCAGGCGGTGGAAAGTGTCCAGGAACTCGGCCTTGGCCACCGACGCCATGTCCAGGCTGTGGACGATATTGTCGCCGTTCAGATACTCCAGCAGTGGGCGTTTCAACTCCGGGTTGTTGTGGCCGTAGTTGAGCACGCTGGCGCCGGCGAAGAAGTCGAGATAGCCGAAGCCGTCCACGTCGTAGACCCGCACCCCTTGGGCCCGTTGGAACGCCTTGGGGAAGGTGCGAACGTAGGAGCGCACCACCGACTCGTGGTGCTCGATGATCTCCATCACGTCAATGGTCATGCGTTGTGCCTCTGTCGTTACGAAAGTGGGTTCCACGGCACCAGGGTGGCCCGGCGGCCGTCAGCGAATGGGGGCGATACGATAGAGCTCCTCCGCCTCGTGGCCCGGCGGAAAGTGGTCCTCGGTAAAGCGTGGCGAGACCGCCACCTCCGCCCCCCGATCCCGCGCCACCGCCCGGAAGAGGGCTTGAGAGGCCGCGTTGGAGGGGGAGATGGTGGTTTCCAACGCCGTCGCGTCGGCGGCGCCGGGAGCGTCCAGAAAGGCGTGGACCAGCCGCTTGCCGAGCCCCTTGCCCTGGCCCGCGGGCGCCACCCCCACCTGCCACAGAAAGATCGTGTCGGGGCGGCCGGGCGGCCGGTAGCCGGTGACGAAACCGATCACCTCTCCGGCCTCCTCGGCCACCACGCAGGTCTCCGCGAAGTCGGTACACAAGAGCAGGTAGAGGTAACACGAGTTGACGTCGAGAACGCCGGTCTCCCGGACTACTTGATGGATGGCCTTGCCATCGTCGATGGTGGGACGCCGGCAGCGGATGGCGTCCGCGCTGTCACGCTGATTCACGGTTGTCAGATCCTCGCCCGCGTAGTGTCGAGCAGTCCGTGGAACAATCCAAAAACAATCTTTCGGCGATTCCGTCCGGGCGGGGTGCTCCCCCCGGCGGCCCGTTCGGACGCGCCGAGCAGCGCAGCCCGAGCGGGACTCCGGACGGCGCAGCCGCCCGGAGAGCGCGCAAGCTGTTTGAGCGGCGCGTAGCGCCGCGAGTTTTTGCGCGCGTTCCCGCTCGGGCGAGCAGCGCAGGGAACCCGAAGGGCGCGTCCGTTGGGCCGCCGGGGGGAGCACCCCGCCCGGACGGAATCGCCGAAAACCTCAAGTAAAACCATAGCATCATCTAGCCGTACAATGACAGCACGGCCCCCCGGGCAGTCTCTTGAGCAGCCAAGATAAGACCATGAGTGATCACAAAAAACCTCCCGTCCTCATCGCCCTGGAAACCGCCACCGAAGGCTGCTCCGTCGCCGTGGCCGCCGCCGGCACCGTGGTCGAGCGCGCCGACGAGACTCCACGGGGCCACACCGCCCGGCTCCTGCCCATGCTGACCGAAGCGATGGCCGAAGCCGGCGTTACCCCCGGCGACGTGGACGCCGTCGTCTTCGGCCGGGGTCCGGGCGCGTTCACCGGCGTTCGGCTCGCCGCATCGGCGGCGCAAGCACTCTGCCTCGCCTGGAGCGTCCCTGCCGTCGGCGTCTCGACCCTGGCCGCGCTGGCGTACGGCGCCCACCGCCGTACCGGGGCCGACCGCATCATCGCGGTCCTCGACGCGCGGATGGACGAGGCCTACTGGGGGCGCTACCGGTCGGCGCCGAACGGAGCGGGGCTCACGCTGATGGAAGAGGAGCGGGTCGGCACGCCGGAGGAGGTGCCGCGCGGCGGCGGCGACTGGTTCGGGGCCGGCCGCGGCTTCGCCGCCTTTCCGGAGCGGTTGCCGCCGGCCGCGCTGGGGTGTGACCCCGACGCACTGCCTCTGGCGCGCGATCTCATCCCGCCGGGCGCGGTCGCGCTTCAGGCCGGGGAAGGGGTAGACGCCGCCGCCGCGTTGCCGCTCTACCTGCGCTCCGCGGTCCATTACTAACCTTTCGGAAGGTATTGTCAGGTAGCAACCCATACGGGGACGCCGTGCATCCATCCCTGGAGGCTTCACGGCCGCATCCCTGCGGCCGAGACCCCGTATGGGTGCTACCTGACAATACCTTCCGAAAGGTTGATAAGCCTTTAACTGTCTTTCCTGAGGTGGACCGCGAGGCCGTGCCCTGCCGGGGGGCTGTTGCGCGGCCGCCGAGCGTACATGGACGTATTTACAGCGTCCCG
>SKJZ01000208.1 GCA_007121755.1 Halorhodospira sp.
ACCGCGCCCTGGCGCGCCGCTTCCAGAAGATCGATGTCGGGGAGCCCACTGTGGACGAGACGGTGCAGATCCTCCGTGGGTTGAAGTCCCGTTTCGAGGAGCACCACGGCGTGCGGTTTACGGAGCCCGCTTTGCAGGCCGCGGCGGAGTTGTCGGCGAAGTACATCAACGACCGCCGCCTGCCGGACAAGGCCATCGACGTCATCGATGAGGCCGGCGCGAAGTTGCGGCTACGGCCCCGATCCAAGCGGCGTAAGACGGTCGGATTGCCCGATATCGAGTCGATCGTCGCCAAGATCGCCCGGATTCCTCCCCGCCGCGTCTCGGCGACCGATATGAAGGTCTTGGAGAGCCTTGAAGCCGATCTCAAGGGGTTGATCTTCGGCCAGGAAGAGGCCATCGAGACCTTGGCTTCGACCATCAAGATGTCGCGCGCCGGGCTGGGACAGCCGGACCGCCCCGTCGGCTCGTTCCTCTTTGCCGGCCCCACCGGCGTCGGCAAGACCGAGGTGACCCGGCAGTTGGCGGAACTCACCGGCGTGCCGTTGATCCGGTTCGATATGTCCGAGTATATGGAGCGCCACGCTGTCTCCCGGCTGATCGGGGCGCCTCCCGGCTACGTCGGTTACGACCAGGGGGGGTTGCTCACCGAGGAGGTGATCAAGCACCCCCACTCGGTGGTATTGCTTGATGAGATCGAGAAGGCGCACCCGGATGTCTTTAACCTGCTCTTGCAGGTTATGGACCACGGCACATTGACGGACAACAATGGTCGGGAGGCCGATTTCCGCAACGTGATCTTGGTGATGACCACCAACGCCGGGGCTGAGGAGATGGGTAAGCGAGCCATCGGTTTCACCACCGAGGCGAGTGGCAGCGACAGCCTGGAGGCCATTCGCCGGACCTTCACGCCGGAGTTCCGCAACCGGCTGGACGCGGTGGTGCAGTTCCAGGCCCTGGATGTCGACACCGTCCAGCGGGTGGTCGACAAGTTCATTCGCGAACTCTCGGTGCAGTTGGCCGAGAAGCGGGTGACATTGATGGTGGACGGCGCGGCCAGGCGTTGGATCGGCGAGAAGGGATACGACCCGCAAATGGGTGCCCGGCCCATGGCTCGGGTTATTCAGCAGTACATCAAGAAGCCGCTGGCAGAACGACTGCTCTTCGGGGATCTGTCGGCTGGTGGAGAGGTGGAAGTCACCTTGGAAGAGGGTGAACTCTCCATCCACGTGCGGGAGCAGGACACGGAAGGCGCCTGACGATGCGCGCCCCTCCGGTCAGCGGGTGGGCGCACCCTGATGAAACCGAGTGTGTTCGATCGCGGTCCGCCGGGGCCGCGAGCAGCTCGGTTCAGCGCTCCCGATATACGATGCGCCCCTTCGAGAGATCGTAGGGGGTCAGTTCCACAGTGACCTTATCGCCGGTCAGGATGCGGATGTAGTGTTTCCGCATCTTTCCGGAGATATGGGCGGTGACGACGTGCCCATTCTCCAGTTCGACGCGGAACATGGTGTTGGGGAGGGTGTCGAGGACGGTCCCCTGCATCCGTATGGAATCTTCCTTCGCCATGCGCCTCTCTGGTTGGTTCACTGCGTGAATGCCGTATCGGACTCGGCACTGCCGAGACCGGCAAAGTCGCGAATCATACCCGGCTATCCGGGCTGCGGCAAGAACGGCGTCCAGCCGTTACTCCACCCGGACCCACTCCGTCCCGTCGAAGACCTCGTGCGGGCGGAACCCTTCCTTGTACGCCATGGTTTCCGCCTCGGCGATCCAGTACCCCAGATAGAGGTGGTGTCGCCGCAGTCGGCGCGCCTCGCCTAATTGCCAAAGCACCGCGAGGGTGCCGAGGCCGCGGTCGGCGTGACGCGGATCGTAGAAAGTGTAGACGGCAGACAGGGCGTTCGGGAGGATATCGGTGACTGCCACCGCGAGCAGATCTCCAGCCGGTTCCGCGCGCACTTCGTAGAACACGGTATCGCACCAGTCGGCGGTGAGAAACTCGTTGACGGTCGCGATACCTTCCACCATATCGCTGCCGGCGTGCCGATTTTGGAGATAGCGGCGGTACAGCTCGTGTTGCTCATCGGACAGTCGTGGTTCCCGGGCTGCCACATGGAGTTCACCGTTTCGGCGCAGGCACCTCCGGTGGCGGCGGCGGAAGTGAAAATCCGCCGCCGGTATCCGCAGGGAGCGGCAAGCGTTGCATAACGGGCAGGTGGGTCGGTAGAGGTAGGCGCCGCTGCGCCGAAAGCCGCGCCGGATCAAGACCTCGTAGACGGCCCCGGTCAACGGCTCCCGCGGATCGAGGAACTGGGTGCGCGCCATCCGTTCAGCGAGGTACGGACAGTCGTGCCGGCCGGTGGTCAGCAGCGGCGGAGAGGCCGCCCCGGCGCCTTGGTTCTGTGCCGTCAAGCGCCACCCTCCAGGCGGCGATGCTCGGCGACCGGATCGAACGCCGGATCCCACTCCCAGAGCGTCTCGCCATGCGGCATTTGCAGCGCGGCCCGCAAACGCTCCAGATACTCCTCGCGGGGGATCTCCCGGGTACCGAGCCGGTGGAGGTGCGGGTTCGCCATTTGGCAGTCGAACAACTGAAAACCCCAACGCCACAGCAACGCGGTCAAGGAGGTCAACGCCACCTTGGAGGCGTCCGACGCCCTGCTGAACATGGACTCGCCAATGAACGCCCCGTGGAGCGCGATGCCGTAGATGCCGCCGACAAGCTCCCCATCCCTCCAGACTTCGGCCGAATGGGCGTAGCCGTGGCGGTGGAGTTCGCAGTACGCGGCTAGCATCTCGGGGGTGATCCACGTGCCTTCCTGGTCCGGTCGGGGCCCCGCGCACCCCCTAATCACCGCTTGGAACGCCGTATCCAGCGTCACGGTATATTCCTTCCGGCGCAGGCGGCGCCGGAGCCTCCGGCTGATATGCAGATCGCCCGGCAAGAATACCGCCCGTGGATCGGGGCTCCACCAGAGAATGGGCTGGCCGTGCCCGTACCAGGGGAAGATACCGTTGCGGTACGCCGTTACCAACCGCGTCAGTGAAAGATCACCGCCGACGGCCAACAGGCCGTTGGGCTCGTCCATCGCTTCTTCCACTGAGGGGAAGGGCTCCCCGGGGAGATCGTTATCAAGCCAGCGCAGCCGGAGCATGAGTGGGGAGGGCCTGCCTACTATCCGATTAACAACCACCCTAATAATAGCAACTGCGGCAGCTACTCCAGAAGGGGCACCCTTGCGGTGTTACGAGTATTTCGGCAAGTTACTAACCTTTGGGAAAGTATTGCCGGGGTGTATTCCCGGCCGGGCGGCCTCCGGACGCGCCGAGCATCGCAGGACGATCAGGACTCCGCGAAGCGGAGAGCGCGCAAGCTGTCTGAGCG
>SKJZ01000211.1 GCA_007121755.1 Halorhodospira sp.
CCCAGGGTCGCGGAGTCGCCCTCCACGTCGAGGATATCGTCCCGGATCTGGAAAGCGAGCCCGATGCATCGGGCGTAACGGTCCAGCGCCTCCAAAGGCTCGTCCGCGGCCGGGTCGCACGCCAAGCCGCCCAGGCGCACGCTGGCGCGGATCAAGGCGGCGGTCTTGCACAGATGCATCTCTTCCAGGTCGGCGGCCGACAACCGCCGGCCGACAGCGGCCAGGTCGATTGCCTGTCCGCCGGCCATCCCGCGAGAGCCGGCGGCCTCGGCGAGGGCCGCCACCATGCGGATCCGGGCCGCCGGCGGGGCGGCCCCTGGGAGATCAGCCGCCAGTGCTTCGAAGGCCAGCGTTTGCAGGGCGTCGCCGACCAGCAGGGCGGTCGGTTCGTCGAAGGCGCGGTGGCAGGTGGGGCGGCCGCGCCGCCAGTCGTCGTTATCCATCCCCGGCAGATCGTCGTGGACCAGGGAGTAGGCGTGGATCAGCTCCACCGCGGCGGCCGGCGGGTCGAGGGCGGCCGCGTCGCCGTTCCCCAGTGCCCGGCCGGCGGCGTAAACGAGTATCGGCCGCAGCCGCTTGCCGGCGCCGAACACCGCATACCGCATGGCTTCATGGAGCCGGCCGGAGCGTCCGCCGGGTTCCGGCAGGACCGCCTCCAGGCCGGACTCGGCGCGCCGGCGCAGTTGCGCCAGCAACGCGTCCACTCCGCTACTCGCCGATGGGGTGGAACGGGACGGCATCGGCGTCCTCCCGGTTTTCAAGCAGGATCTCGACTTTCTGCTCCGCTTTGGTCAGCGCCAGTTGGCAGGACCGTGTCAACTGAATGCCGCGTTCGAAATCCCGCAGCGCGTCTTCGAGGTGCTGCTCGCCGCGCTCCATGCGCTCCACCAAGGCCTCCAGTTCGGCCAGGGAGCGCTCGAAATCGGGCATATCGTCGTGCCCGGTGGTGGGCGTTGTGTTCGGGGTCTCTTTTTCGGCCATGATTGCAGCAAGGAGTGGTTGTCGGATGCCGGAGCCCGCAAGTTTCAAGTTACCGGTCGCAAGTTTCAAGTTGCCGCTTGCAACATCGCCCCCGCGCCCCGAAACTTGTTCCGCTTCGCGGCGGCCCCGTGTGGCCGGGCGGATCGTATCAGCCACTGAATGGAGTTCGTTCCTATGACCTACGACGCCTCGGACATCGAGGTGCTCACCGGGCTGGAGCCCGTTCGGCGCCGGCCGGGCATGTATACCGAAACCGTGCGGCCCGACCATTTGGCCCAGGAGGTCATCGACAACAGCGTGGATGAGGCGGTGGCCGGTCACGCTTCGCGGATCGAGGTCGTGCTCTTCGCCGACGGTTCGCTCGAGGTGAGCGATGACGGCCGCGGTATGCCGGTGGACAACCATCCTGGCGAGGGGGTGCCGGCCGTGGAGGTGATCCTCTGCCGGCTTCACGCCGGAGGGAAGTTCTCCAACAAGAGCTACCGCTATTCGGGCGGGCTGCACGGCGTCGGCGTCTCCGTGGTCAATGCCCTCTCCACCCGCCTGGAGGTGCGTATCCGGCGCGGCGGGAGCGAGTACGCGGCGGCTTTCGCCGCCGGTGAGAAGGTCGAGGATCTGCAACGGGTGGGGCGGGCTCGCGCCAGCGGCACCACGCTGCGCTTCTGGCCCGATGTGTCGTATTTCGAACATCCGCGCTTCTCCCGTTCCCGCCTGGAGCACCTGTTGCGCGCCAAGGCGGTACTCTGTCCTGGGTTGACGGTGACGCTGCGCGATGAGGAGGCCGGCGGCGAGCCCCTGGTTTGGCATTACGAGGACGGCCTGGTCGATTATCTGATCGGCGCTCTCGGGGAGGCGGAGCGTCTGCCGGAGGCGCCGTTCCACGGCAAGCTCGGGGCGGAGCATGAAGAGGTGGAGTGGGCGCTGGTCTGGCTGCCGGAAGGGGCGGGCGGCCCGGCCGAGAGCTACGTCAACCTGATCCCGACGCCCCAGGGCGGCACCCATGTCAACGGTCTGCGCACCGGGCTTACCGAGGCGATCCGTGAGTTCTGCGAGCTGCGCAACTTGCTGCCGCGGGGCGTGCGCATTGCCCCGGAAGACGTCTGGGAGCGCATCGCCTACGTCTTATCGGTCAAGATGGATGAACCGCAGTTCGCCGGCCAGACCAAGGAGCGGCTGTCATCGCGCAACTGCGCCGCCTTCGTCTCCGGTGTGGCGAAGGACGCTTTCAGTCTGTGGCTGAACGAGCACACTCAGGCCGCCGAGGCCATTGTCGATCTCGTCGTCAGTGCGGCCCAGCGCCGCCAGCGCGCGGCCAAAAAGGTGGCCCGCAAGCGGATCGGCTCCGGACCGGCGTTACCCGGCAAGCTGGCCGACTGCACCGGCCAGGATCCGGCGCGCGCCGAACTCTTTCTGGTGGAAGGGGATTCCGCCGGCGGCTCCGCCAAGCAGGCGCGGGATCGCGAGTTCCAGGCGGTGATGCCGTTGCGGGGTAAGATCCTCAACACTTGGGAGGTCGCGCCCGACGAGGTCATGGGCTCCCAAGAGGTTCACGACATCGCCGTCGCCCTGGGCGTCGATCCCGGCAGCGACGATCTGGCCGGTCTGCGCTACGGGAAGGTCTGCATCCTTGCCGACGCCGATCCCGACGGTGCCCATATTGCGACTCTGCTCTGCGCGCTCTTTCAGCGCCACTTCCCGAGCCTGGTCACCCACGGCCACGTCTTTGTCGCCATGCCGCCGCTCTACCGCATCGACGTTGGCAAGCAGACCTTCTACGCCCTCGACAATGACGAGCGCATGGGTGTGCTCGACCGTATCGAAGCGGAGAAGATCAAGGGCAAGGTGCAGGAGACCCGCTTCAAGGGGCTCGGCGAGATGAACCCGCTGCAGTTGCGGGAGACGACCATGGCCCCCGACACCCGGCGTCTGGTGCGCCTGACGGTGGACGATCCGGAGGAGACCGAACGCCTGCTCAGCATGCTCCTTGGCCGCGGCGCCGCCGCGGAACGGCGGACGTGGCTGGAGAGCAAGGGCGATTTGGCGGAGGTGGTAATTTAGTGGCAAGTGGCAAGAGGCAAGAGCACGAGGCAAGGGGTGGGAATCTTGTAACTTGCCACTTTCAACTTGAAACTTCTGACTTATGACTAATACCGAAACAGTCGCCGATTTCGAGACCCAGCCGCTGCGCGAGTTTACCGAGCGCGCCTATCTCGACTACTCCATGTACGTCATCCTCGACCGGGCCCTGCCCAGCGTGGCCGACGGGTTGAAGCCGGTGCAGCGGCGCATCGTCTACGCCATGTCGGAGCTTGGACTGTCGGCGGCGTCCAAGCATAAAAAGTCGGCGCGCACCGTCGGCGACGTGCTCGGCAAGTTTCATCCTCACGGCGATTCGGCGTGCTACGAGGCCATGGTCCATATGGCCCAGCCGTTCACCTACCGCTATCCGCTCATCGACGGTCAGGGCAACTGGGGGTCGCCGGACGATCCCAAGTCGTTCGCCGCCATGCGCTACACCGAGGCGCGGTTGACCCCGTACGCCAAGGTGCTGCTCGCCGAGTTGGGGCAGGGCACGGTCGATTGGGTGCCGAATTTCGACGGCGCGTTGGAGGAGCCGGAGCGGTTGCCCGCCCGGTTACCCAATATCCTGCTCAATGGCGGCTCCGGTATCGCCGTCGGCATGGCGACCGATATCCCCCCCCACAACCTGCGGGAGGTGGTGGACGCCTGCGTCCACCTGCTCGACCATCCCGACGCCGCCACGGACGACCTGTGTAAGTTCGTTTCCGGGCCCGACTTCCCCAGCGCGGCCGAGATCGTCACCCCGGCGGAGGAGTTGCGCGCGGTCTACGAGCGCGGCCACGGCAGCGTCAGGGCGCGGGCGTGTTACGAGTACGAGCGCGAAAACACCCAGATCGTCATTACATCGCTGCCCCACCAAGTGGCCGGCAGCAAGGTCATGGAACAGATTGCCGCTCAGATGCACGGCAGAAAGCTGCCAATGGTCGAGGATCTGCGCGACGAGTCGGACCATGAGAGCCCGGTGCGCGTGGTCCTCCAACTCCGCTCGCGGCGGGTCGACGTCGACCGGGTGATGGAGCACCTATTTGCCACCACCGACCTGGAGCGCAGTTACCGCATCCATCTCAATGTGATCGCCCTCGACGGCCGGCCCCGCGTGCTCTCGTTGCGCGAACTGCTTGCCGAGTGGTTGCGTTTCCGCACCGAGACCGTCCGCCGCCGTCTGGCGTGGCGTCTGGACAAGGTCGAGAACCGGCTTCACGTACTGGAAGGGTTGTTGACGGCGTACCTCAATATCGACGAGGTGATCGCCATCATCCGCGAGGAGGATGAGCCCAAGCCGGTGCTGATGGAGCGCTTCGGCCTCACTGACGCCCAGGCCGAGGCGATTTTGGAGTTGCGCCTGCGCCATTTGGCCAAGCTGGAAGAGATGAAGATCCGCGCCGAGCAGGGCGATCTGGAGCGCGAACGCGATGAATTGCGCGCCACCCTTGGCTCGGAGGGCAAGCTGCGCGAGTTGGTAAAGAGCGAACTGCAGGCTGACGCCGAGAGCCACGGCGACGGCCGCCGCTCGCCGCTGGTGGTCCGCGGCGCGGCGCGGGCCATGGATGAGACCGAGCTGATGCCGAGCGAGCCGGTCACGGTGGTCCTCTCCGAGAAGGGCTGGGTGCGGGCCGCGAAGGGGCACGATGTCGACCCGGCGGGGCTCTCGTATAAGGCGGGAGATGGCTACCTCGGCCACGCTTACGGGCGTTCCAACCATCCGGCGGTCTTTTTGGACACCACCGGCAGAGCCTATGCGGTGGTCGCTCACCAACTGCCCTCGGCGCGCAGCCAGGGCGAGCCGCTGACACGGCGTTTCACCCCGCCTGACGGCGCGCGGTTCGAGGCGGTACTGGCCGATGAGCCGGACGCCGGCTACGTGCTGGCCTCCGATACCGGCTACGGCTTCGTGGTCCGCTTCCGCGAGTTGATCTCCCGTAACCGCGCCGGCAAGGCGGTGCTCACCGTCCCCGAAGGTGGGCGGCCGTTACCGCCGGTGCGGTTGATGGAAGGGGAGGCCCTGGAGGGGGCCGAGGTGGCGGTGGCCAGTTCCGACGGCCGGCTGCTGGTCTTCTCCCTGGCCGACTTGCCGGAGATGCCAAGGGGTAAGGGTAACAAGCTCATCGGGATCCCGCCGGAGCGGGTCAAGTCGCGGGAAGAGGTGGTGGTGGCGCTGACCCTCTTGCCGGCCGGCGCCGGGCTGCGCGTAACGGCGGGTGGGACCGGCAAGGTGCTGGCGGCCGCTGCTCTCGATCCTTTTCGTGCGCCTCGGGGCCGGCGGGGTGTGTACTTGCCGCAGGGGTTGCGGCGGGTTACGGGGCTGGCCCCCGCCGGTTGAACTTCGAGGCGGTGGTCACTATCTACACCGACAGAGTAGCGGGGAAACTCGAACCACGGGCGTCCGGAGGGGTGGCCCCCATCCAGGGACGCCGTGAATCCGTCCCTGGAGGCTTGACGGCCGCCGTCCGGGCGGCCGACACCCTGGATGGGGCCACCCCTCCGGACGCCGGTGGTTCGAGTTTCCTCACAGAACGAGAAATGGTCTGATCGAGAGTCGAGGGACGAGCGATGAAGCGGATACTCTTTTTCGTGGGCACCAACCTGGCCATCGTGCTGGTGCTCTCAATTATTATGAATCTCCTCGGCGTCGAGCGCTTCCTGGAGCAGCAGGGGATCGACGCCGAGATGGTCACGCTGCTGATCTTCGCCGCGGCAATCGGCTTCGCCGGTTCGCTGATCTCGCTGGCCATGTCGAAGGGCATGGCGCTGCGGATGACCGGCGCCCAGGTGATCGAGAGCCCGCGCAGTGAGCAGGACCGGTGGTTGGTGGAGACAGTGCGCCAATTCGCCCAGCGCGAGGGCATCGGCATGCCCGACGTCGCCGTCTACGATGCACCGGAGATCAACGCCTTTGCCACCGGTGCCAAGCGCAATTCGGCGTTGGTAGCGGTGAGCACCGGGCTGTTGCGGAACATGACCCGTGACGAGGCCGAGGCGGTGATCGGCCACGAGGTTGCCCACGTCGCCAACGGGGATATGATTACGCTGACCCTGATTCAGGGTGTGGTGAACACCTTCGTGATCTTTCTCTCCCACGTGGCCGGCCGCTTCGTCGACCGTGTCGTCTTCAAGAACGAGAGCGGCCACGGCCCCGGCTTCTGGATCACGATGATCTTCGCGCAAATGGTGCTCGGCATTCTGGCGTCGATCATCGTCATGTACTTCTCGCGCCAGCGGGAGTTCCGCGCCGATGTCGGCGGCGCCAAGCTGGCGGGGCGGGAGAAGATGATCGCCGCGCTGGAGAAGCTGAAAAAGTCGGTGGAGCCGCAGGCGATGCCGGATGAACTGGAGGCGTTCGGGATTAACGGGCGCATGGGGGGCGGATTGAAGCGCCTCTTTATGTCCCATCCGCCGTTGGATGAGCGGATCGCGGCGCTGAAATCCCAAGCGGTCTGACACCGCCGGGGGCACAGCGCCTTACATTCGGCGTCCCGACCAGACCACGCGTCCGAGGATGGCCGCCGCCCCGTTCTCGATCTCCTCCGGGCGCAGTTCATACGGGTCGTACGCCGGGTGCTCTGACTTCACCAGGAGGCGTCGGCCGGGGAGGTGTTGCAGCCGTTTGACCACCAGCGCGGCATCGAGGCGCAGAATGTAGATGCCGTCCCGGTGGGCGCGGATATCGTGCAGGTCGATCAGGAGCACGTCCCCGGGGTGGATGATCGGGGTCATGCTCTCCCCATCGGCGCGGATGGCCGCCAACCGTTCGGCACTGACCCCGATCTCCTGCCGGAGCCAATCCGGCTGGAAGGCCAGGTGGGAGCAAGGGGGCGTCTCGTCGATGAATCCGCCTTCGCCGGCGGCCGCGGTGATGTCATAGAAAGGGATGAAATCGAGCCCGTCCAACTGGCGGGGCGAGTACTCGGCGGGGGACTCGTGCAGCGCGCTCGGTTTCCACTCCTCGCCCGTCAGCAGCCAGTGGCCGTTGACCCCTGTCGCCTCGATGATAGCCGCCAAGCGGGATGCCTTTGGTTCCGCGGTTCCTGCCAAGTAGCTTTCCAGGGTCCGGCGTGGTATGCCCGATCGGTCGGCCAAAGCATTGCCGCTTCCTGCGATATCCACACAGTATCGAAGCCTCTTCTTTAGCTCTTGCCGGCTATTGTTAAGTGGCAAAAAGCTTTCTCCTTCCTTGTTTTCGAACTCTTTTCTTGCCCTGTTTTTTCGACGAATCATTGTTAGTTGTATCGTGTGGCGATATGGCAATTAATGGTTGTTTGTGACGCAAGAAAGGGTTGTCGGTTGTAGTTTGTTGTTGCTAATGTGTGCCTTCAGGGGTGCAGCGGATAGCACGCCTATCCTCACGGACGCCCGGGGGCGTCACGCCTGGATCCTGTGTCGGCTCCGTCCGCGCGGCCTCTCGTTCGCCGCTCCGGTCCGCCGGCGGCGCAAATCGGGCCCCAGGCCGAAGACAAGGGGGGCATCCGAGAAGGTTACCCTATCGTAATGAGGAATCCTAAACATTGGGAGCGGGCGGCGGATTGCAGGCCGGTCGCTGGAATAGGAACTTGGCGGGTGGTTCAGGAGGGTGCGGAACCCTTCAGGCGAACAGAGTTATGGCGGACTCGAAGCGGATCATAGAAGACTTGCAACGCCAATTGGATGAGACCCGCCAGGCGAACACCGAGTTGGTTTGGCGGCTGACGGTTGCGCGGACGCAAGTGTATACCGAGAGGGGCAGGGCGGAGACCAGCGAAAGGTTAAGCGCTATCTACCACGCGATGGCGGTCGAGGCGTTGGGCGAGGATGAGGTCCGCCGGCGGTACGACGCCGCGTTCAACGGAGGTGGCGGGGAGCCGTCGGCGGACGGGGAGACCGAAGGGTCCCCGGTTTGGCGCATAGGGTAGGTGCCCCATGTTCAGAGTCGGGGCGTGATGACGGTCTTCGCCGAAGCCCCAGGGTGCTCGCGGACAAGGCGTGGCACCATGTAGCCGGGGAGCCGGGCCGCGGTCTCCGCCGCGATGCGCCGGGCTTCCGTATCGTCGATCTGGAAGTGGGCGGCGCCGTCCACCGGATCGAGCAGGTGGAGATAGTAGGGGAGACAGCCGGCGTCGAAGAGCCGCCGGGAGAGAGCCGCGAGGCAATCGGCGTCGTCGTTGACCCCCCGCAACAGCACCGACTGGTTGAGCACCGCCCGCGCCGCCGACTCCAAGGCGTTCAGGGCTCGTTCCGTCTCGTCGTCGATCTCCGCCGGATGGTTGGCGTGGACCACGACGACCACCGGGAGGCGGCTCGCGGCGATCGCCTCCAGCAGGCGTTCTGTCACGCGGGACGGCACTGCGACCGGCATGCGCGTATGCATCCGCAGGCGCTGTACAGAAGGGTGATCAGCGGCTCGGGCGAAGAACTCCTCCAGCGCCTCATCATCCAGCGTTAGCGGATCGCCGCCACTCAGGATGACCTCCTCCGCGTCGCCGGGAAGCTGCTCCAGCGCTGAACGCCACCCCGCTTCTCCGGCATAGGGAAAGTGGCGCCGGAAGCAGTATCGGCAGTGGACGGCGCAGGCGCCGGTGGCGACGATCAGGCTGCGCCCGGCGTACTTATGCAGCAGCCCGGTGCCGGCGCACTGCGCGGCCTCTTGGAGCGGGTCGGCGGTAAAGCCCGGTTCCGCTTCCAGCTCAGCACCCAGCGGCAGGATCTGGCGTAAGATGGGGTCGTCGGGGTCGCCGGGCCGGATGCGGCGCAGCAGTGGTTCCGGCGCCAGCAGCGGAAAGGCCTCGGCGGCCCGCCGTCCGGCCGGGAGTAGCAGGCGCGGTAGGCGCAGACGCGTCCAAAGGATATCGGGATCACGAACGGCGGCGGCGATCTCCTCCCGCCACCGTTCGCGGTGGCTGGGGGAGGTGTGGGCGGTGGTGTCGTCCATGGGGGTAAGAGTGGCACGCTTACTGGCTCGGTGCCACGGTTGGCGGGTTGGAAAGGTCGAGCTACGAATGTTACGGAAAGTATTGCCGGGGGGTGTTCCCGGCCGGGCTCGCCGGACGCGCCCTTCGGGTACCCTGCGCTTCTCGGCCGATCAGGATCGCGCGCAAAAACTCGCGGCGCTGGCGCGCCGCTCAGACAGCTTGCGCGCTCTCCGCTTTGCGGAGTCCTGATCGTCCTCCGATGCTCGGCGCGTCCGGAGGCCGCCCGGCCGGGAACACCCCCCGGCAATACTTTCCGTAACATTCGTAGCTCGACCTTGGGCGCCGGCGCGGTTTTCCGTTAGCATGCGCTTCTTTTGCGGGGGACAAGAGATGGCCACCTACAGCACCAACGAGTTCAAAGGCGGGCTCAAGATCATGCTCGACGGGGATCCGTTCACTATCGTCGAGAACGAGTTCGTTAAGCCGGGTAAGGGGCAGGCGTTCAACCGCGTCAAGGTCCGCAACTTGAAGACCGGACGGGTCATCGATAAGACCTTCAAGTCCGGCGAGAGCGTCGAGGCCGCCGACGTGATCGAGACCGAACTGCAGTACCTCTACAACGACGGCGAGTTCTTCCACTTCATGGATCCGCAGAGCTTCGAGCAGAAGTCCGCCCCGCAAGCGGCGGTGGGGGATGGCGCGAAGTGGTTGAAAGAGCAGGATATCTGCACGGTCATCCTGTGGAATGATGAGCCGCTTTCGGTGGAGCCGCCGAGCTTTGTCGACCTCAAGGTGGTCGAGACCGACCCCGGCGTGCGCGGCGACACCAGTGGTGGCGGTGGCAAGCCGGCCAAGCTGGAGACCGGCGCCGTGGTGCGCGTGCCGCTCTTTATTGAGGAGGGCGAGGTGCTGCGCGTCGACACTCGCAAGGGCGAGTACGTCAGCCGCGCCAAGGAGTGATGGAGGTTTGGCGCCCGGCGGCGGGGCTGGAGACGTTGCGCCGCCGCGCGATGATACTGGCCGAGATCCGCCGCTTCTTTGCCGGACGCGGGGTGCTGGAAGTGCAGCCTCCCACGCTCGGGCCGCCGGCTATGGACCCTGCGTTGGAGAGCCTGGCGGTGGAGGGCGTTGCGCCCGGCGGCGGGCGCCGGTGGCTGCAGACCTCCCCTGAGTATGCGATGAAGCGGTTGCTGGCGGCCGGCAGCGGCGATATCTACGCCCTCGGGCCGGCGTGGCGCGGTGGGGAGCACGGCCGGTGGCACCGTGTCGAGTTCACCTTGCTGGAGTGGTACCGAATCGGTTTCGACCACCATCGGCTGATGGGCGAGGTGGCGGAGTTGGCGGCCGCCGCCTGCGGGCCGCGCCCCGTGGAGCGCATCAGCTACCGCGACGCCTTTTTGCGCCACGCCGGGGTCGATCCCCTGGAGGCTGATGAGAACGACCTGGCGGCGGCGGTGGCGCGCGCCGGCGTCTCGCCGGGCTGGCCGCCTTCCGGCCGTGACACCTATCTCGACCTGTTGCTCTCCCACGTTATCGGCCCCGCCTTGGGCCACGGCGCGGCGACGTTTCTCTATGGCTTCCCCGCCTCCCAGGCCGCGTTGGCCCGCCTCGACGACGCCGACCCACGCACCGCCCGCCGCTTCGAATTGTTTCTCGACGGCCTGGAGATCGCCAACGGCTACCACGAGCTGACCGATGCCGACGCCCAGCGCCGCCGCTTCGAGGCCGAACGCACGGAACGGCGTTTTTTGGGGCTGCCAGTATACGAGCCCGACGAGGCGCTGCTGGCGGCCCTGGAGGCGGGGATCCCCGACTGCGCCGGCGTCGCCCTCGGCGTCGACCGCCTGGTGGCCGTGGCCCTTGGTGCCCGGTCGCTGGCCGAGGTCCGGTTCGAGTAGGGTGAGGTCAGCCGGCCAGTTTCGCGCTGGCGAGCCGGTTCAGGCTGATGCCCTGTTCCGCCGCTTGCATGGCCAGAGCCCGATGAACGTCCGGTGGGATGCGGACACGGAATTCACCGCTGTAGCGCTTTTCAGAGAGGGGTACGGGAAGCGCCTCTCCAGCCGCCTCCATTTCGGCCGTCACATCGGCCACTACTTGACGGATCCCTCGTAGCGCTTCTTCCGGCGAGGGGGCCAGCCAGGAGAGGGAAGGAAACTCCAGGCACCGGCCAACGTGTTCACCATCTTCGGGTGACCAAGTGATGCGGTAGGTGTAGTGGTCACGGTTCATAGTCCATGCTCTCCAGCCTGTCGATCGCCAGTAGCACCTGCCGGACTTGGTATGCCTTCGCTTTGCCGCCATCGTTCTGAATGTTGACCCGTGGATCGCCCGGCCAAGGGGTCTTGAAGATCGCATGGCTTGTCCCCGTCTGGCGAGGCGGTCCGAAGAACTCCACGCAGACCTTCTTGAGATCGGAAAAGCGGATGTTTCCCGGTTGCCTTCTCATACGGTTGAGGATCTTCCCTGATCTCGCCATGAGTAGATGGTGCCAGTAATGGAACCATTCCGCAAGGGCTGGCCGGAAGGGCAGCACGATTCCGGTGCTGTGCCACACTGACCCTATTCGTGGATGTCCTCCCCGTTGGGAGGGGTGGGGTTCGGACCGATGGCTCGCCGCAGTACCCGTAAGACCGTGGATCTCGCCCTCCAGGGCGGCGGCTCCCACGGCGCGCTGACCTGGGGGGTGTTGGACCGCCTGCTGGAGGACGAGCGGATCGAGATCTCCTCCATCAGCGGCACCAGCGCCGGGGCGATGAACGCGGTGGTGATGGCCGACGGCCTCGACCGGGCGGGCCGCGACGGCGCCCGGGAGGCGCTGGCCGCGTTCTGGCAGGCGGTGAGCGACGCCGCCCGCTTCTCGCCGATCCAGCGCACGTTGTGGGACCAGATTTCCAACCGCTACAGCCTCGACCACTCCCCGGTCTACCTCTTCTTCGAACACCTGACCCGCCAGTTCTCGCCCTACGAACTCAATCCGCTGAACATCAACCCGCTGCGCGATCTGGTGGCGAAGACCGTCGACTTCCGGCGCGTCAACCACTGCGCCGATCTCAAGGTCTTCGTCACCGCCACCAACGTGCGTACCGGGCGTGGTCGCACCTTCACTCAGCCCGAGTTGTCGGTGGATGCGGTGATGGCGTCGGCGTGCCTGCCGTTTCTCTTCCAGGCGGTGGAGATCGACGGCGAGGCTTACTGGGACGGCGGCTATATCGGCAACCCGGCCCTCTACCCGCTGGTGGAGGATCAGGC
>SKJZ01000010.1 GCA_007121755.1 Halorhodospira sp.
TAGCGCCGCGAGTTTTTGCGCGCGCTCCTGATCGGCCGAGAAGCGCAGGGAACCCGAAGGGCGCGTCCGGTGAGCCCGGCAGGGAATACACCCCGGCAATACTTTCCGTAAGGGGAGTCGTTGCCAGCAGGTGGAGATCGCTTCGCTGCGCTCGCAATGACGGGACAAGTCTGCGATGGCGGGGGCGCTCCCGATGGTGGATCGTTCACCATTTCCGTGGCGGTGGCCGCTGAATTCCGGGATGATGGCGGGATGGCCTTGAAGATCTGGGTGGATGCCGACGCCTGCCCCGTTGCGGTGCGGGAGATCCTTTTTCGAGCCGCCCAGCGGCGGGGCGTCGCGCTGACTCTGGTCGCCAATCAGCCGATCCGTGTGCCGCCGTCGCCGCACATCCGCTCCATGCAAGTGGCGGCCGGCTTCGATGTGGCCGACCACGAGATCGTCCGCTGCCTGGAGCCCGGCGACTTGGTGATCACCGCCGATATCCCCTTGGCGGCCGAGGCCATCGAGGGCGGCGCCCACGCCCTCAGCCCCCGCGGGGAACTCTACACCAAGGAGAACATCGGCTCCCGGCTGAACATGCGCGACTTCATGGACACCATGCGTGCCAGCGGCATCGCCACCGGCGGCCCGCCGGCGCTCACCGCCAAGGACCGGCAGGCGTTCGCCAACCACCTCGACCGGCTGCTGACCCGTTTCAGCGCCCCGAAGTAAGTTGTTCGACCACCGGCGTGTTCGCAATATTAACGTTGCGGTATCCTTCGCCCATGGACGAACACTACCAACCCGGCCCGATAGAAACCGAAGCGCAGGCGTACTGGGATCGGCACGGCACCTTCGCCGCCGATGAAACGAGCAGCCACCCCAAGTACTACTGCCTCTCCATGTTCCCGTATCCGAGCGGCCGCCTCCATATGGGGCACGTCCGCAACTACACCATCGGCGACGTGGTCAGCCGTTATAAGCGGATGCAGGGATACCAAGTGCTGCAGCCGATGGGGTGGGACGCTTTCGGCCTGCCGGCGGAGAACGCGGCCCTGGAGCGCGGCGTGGCGCCGGCCAAGTGGACCCGCGAGAATATCGGCGCGATGCGCGAGCAGCTCAAAGGGCTCGGCTTCGGCTACGACTGGGCGCGGGAGTTCGCGACCTGCGATCCGGAGTACTACCGCTGGGAGCAGTGGCTCTTCATTCGGCTCTACCGCAAGGGCCTGGTCTACCGCGCCACTTCCACCGTGAACTGGGATCCGGTCGACCAGACCGTGCTGGCCAATGAACAGGTCATTGAGGGCCGCGGCTGGCGCTCCGGCGCCGCAGTCGAGCGCCGGGAGATCCCGCAGTGGTTTCTGCGCATCACCGACTACGCCGACGAATTGCTGGAGGGGCTGGAGGCGCTGGAGGGGTGGCCGGAGCAGGTGCGTGCGATGCAGCGCAACTGGATCGGCCGTTCCGAGGGCGTGGAATTGACCTTCGCGCTTGAGGGCGGCGGCGAAATGCTGTCGGTCTTCACCACCCGGCCCGATACCCTCTACGGGGTAACCTATCTCGGCTTGGCGCCGGAGCACCCGATTGCCCTCGAGCTGGCCAAGGAGTCGGATGAGATCGCCGCGCTGGTGGCCGAGGCGCGGACCGGCGGCACCGCCGAGGCGGACGTGGCCACGCGGGAGAAGCGCGGCGCCGATACCGGGCTGCGCGCGGTTCATCCGCTCACCGGCGAGCGCGTTCCGGTCTGGGTGGCGAACTTCGTGCTGATGGAGTACGGATCGGGGGCGGTCATGGCGGTACCGGCCCACGACCAGCGCGACTGGGAGTTCGCCTCCGCTTACGGGTTGCCGATACGGCCGGTGATCCACCCGGAGGACGGCGCTGCCGACGTCTCCGGCGGGGCCTTTACCGAGTACGGCGTGCTCCGGGAGTCCGGCGAGTTCAGCGGGATGACTTCCGGGCAGGCCTTCGACGCCATCGCCCAACGCCTGGAGAGCGACGGCCTCGGCCGGCGCCGGGTGCAGTACCGGCTGCGGGATTGGGGCGTCTCCCGGCAGCGCTACTGGGGCGCGCCGATCCCGATCGTCCACTGCCCCCACTGCGGGCCGGTGCCGGTGCCGGACAGCGATCTGCCGGTCGTGTTGCCGGAGGACGTTACGCTCGACGGCGCGGGGTCGCCGCTGGCCTCGATGCCCTCGTTCTACGAGACCTCCTGCCCCGAGTGCGGCGCCGATGCGCGGCGGGAGACCGACACCTTCGACACCTTCATGGAGTCTTCGTGGTACTACGCCCGGTTCGCCTGTCCCGACCGGGCGGACGCCATGCTCGACCGGCGGGCCGGCCATTGGTTGCCGGTCGACCAGTACATCGGCGGTATTGAGCACGCGGTTCTCCACCTGCTTTACGCCCGCTTCTTCCATAAGGTGCTGCGCGACGAGGGGCTGCTCCCCGGCGATGAGCCGTTCCAGCGGTTGTTGACGCAGGGGATGGTGCTCAAGGACGGCGCCAAAATGTCCAAGTCGAAGGGCAATACCGTAGATCCGCAACACCTGGTGGACCGTTTCGGCGCCGACACGGTGCGCCTCTTTACCATGTTCGCGGCGCCGCCCGACCAGTCGCTGGAGTGGTCCGACTCCGGCGTCGAGGGGGCTTACCGCTTTCTCCGCCGGCTCTATCTGCTGGTGCGGGACCACGTCGCCGCCGGGGCGGCCGCGGCGGTGGAGCCCGGCGCGTTGAACGACGAGCAGCGGGCGGTGCGGCGCAAGGTCCACGAGACCATCCGCAAGGCGTCCGACGATATCGGCAAGCGGTTTACCTTCAACACGGCGGTGGCCTCGGTGATGGAGATGTGCAACACCTTGGGCAAGGCGGCCGAGGACCGCTCCGCGGCGGGCCGGGCGGTGATGCAGGAGGGGCTGGAGGCGGCGGTGTTGATCCTTGCGCCCATCGCTCCGCACCTCTGCCACCACCTCTGGTCCGCGTTGGGGCATCAAGAGCCGGTTGTGGATGCCGCTTGGCCGGAGGTTGATGAACGGGCGTTGGTCCGGGAGCGGGTGGAGTTGGTGGTCCAGGTCAACGGGAAGTTGCGCGGCCGGGTGACCCTCGCCGCCGACGCCGGCGAGGACCGCGCCCGGGAGGCGGCGCTGGCGGAGCCGAACGCCGCGCGGTTTATGGAGGGGAAGGAGATCAAAAAGGTGATCTACGTTCCCGGTAAACTGATCAATGTCGTCGTCCGGTGAGGGGCGGTTTTGCATAGGCGGAGAGCGTCGCAACCCATCGTTTCGCTGTTGCTGCGGCTTGTCGCGGTGTCGGTTGTGGCCGCGGCGCTGGGGGCGTGCGGCTGGCA
>SKJZ01000123.1 GCA_007121755.1 Halorhodospira sp.
TCCGACCTCCCGTGCAGTGCCGCAGGCCGACGGCTGGCCGGTCAGCGAGAAGGGGCTGTTGCCGGGCTCGGAGATCTTGCCGGTCAGCAGGTGGACGTTATAGAGCAAGCCGTTTACCCAGGAGCCGCGAGTGTGCTGGTTGACGCCCATGGTCCACAGTGACATGACCTTTCGATTCGGATCGGCGAATTCCTGGGCCAGTTTCTGTAGCTGGTCTTTGGGTACGCCGGAGAGTTCGGACGTATAGTCCAAGTCGTACTTCTTGACCGCCGCCGCGTACTCGTCGAAATCGACCTGCGTCAGCTTGCCGGATCCCGGATTGGCCGCTTTCTGCTCCAGCGGGTGGTCGGGGCGGAGGCCGTAACCGATATCGGTGGCGGTCAGGTTGAACGTGACGTGGTTGTTGACGAAGTCCCAGTTGACCGCGTCATTTTCAATGATGTAGTTCGCGATGTAGTTGAGAATCGCCAAGTCGCTCTGAGGCGCGAAGACCATGCCCTCGTCAGCGAGTTCAAAACACCGGTTGCGGTAGGTGGAGAGAACCATCACCTTGGCGCCGTCTTTGGTGAGACGGGTGTCGGAGAGCCGGGACCAGAGAATGGGGTGCATCTCGGCCATGTTGGCGCCCCAGAGGACGAAGGTGTCGGCGTGCTCCAAGTCGTCGTAGACGCCCATCGGCTCGTCGATACCGAAAGCCCGCATGAAGCCGACAACCGCCGAGGCCATGCAGTGGCGCGCATTGGGGTCGATGTTGTTGGAGCGCAGGCCGGCCTTCATGAGCTTGGAGGCGGCGTAACCCTCCCATACGGTCCACTGGCCGGAGGCGAACATGCCGACCCCGCGGGGCCCTTTTTCGGCCAGGGCGGCCTTCCACTTCTCCTCCATGATGTCGAAGGCCTCTTCCCAGGAGACCGGTTCGAAGGAGCCGTTTTTGTCGAAGACGCCGTTGCTTTTACGCAGCAGCGGTTGAGTCAGACGGTCTTGGCCGTACGGGATCTTCGCCAGGAAGTAGCCCTTGATGCAGTTGAGACCGCGGTTGACCGGCGAGTCGGGGTCGCCCTGGACCGCCACCACGCGGCCGTTCCGGGTCCCGATGAGCTCGCCGCATCCGTTGCCGCAGTACCGGCACGCTGCCTTGTCCCAGCGGATATCGTCTCCGCCTTGGGCCAGGGCTTGTTGCACGCCGGGTACCGTGACGCCGGCCGCCGTAGCAGTCGCGGCGATTGCGCTGGTCTTTATGAAGTCACGCCGATTGAGTTCCATGACACCCCTCCTCCTCGATGGGATCGCGATAGTGATAAACGAGGGCCGTGGTGATCACGCCCTCCAACCTGTCGATTGAACGCAAGTAATCCGCCCCTGATCCGTCGCCATCCGCTTCCACGGTGACGACCAGGCGACCGTTGTCCGTCGTGGCATGTACTTCGATACCGTCCATGGCTTCGAGCTGCTCCCGGACTGACGAAACGTCTTCGGGGCGTGTGTGGACTAGAACTCCGCAGATGTTCACGCGCTACACCTCTCTTCTCTCTCTTCATGCCGGCCGCCGGCTGGCTGCCGAACCACCACCGCCCCGG
This sequence comes from Halorhodospira sp., assembly GCA_007121755.1. Classification (GTDB taxonomy): domain Bacteria; phylum Pseudomonadota; class Gammaproteobacteria; order Nitrococcales; family Halorhodospiraceae; genus SKYL01. The sequence goes on from SKJZ01000123.1 coordinate 1,578, forward strand.
TGGGGCAGGGGCGAACGCAAGCGCCGCATCCATTGCACGCCGATTCATCCACCATCACGTCGGCCATGCCGCCCGGGCGTGGCCTAAAGCGGATGGCTCCCAGCTCACACTGTTCGCCACAGGCGCGGCACACTACGCCCTTGCGGGCAAGGCACGCCTCTTCCAACGGTGTGGCCCTGAGCTTCCAGGGGGCGCGGCCGGGGTCGCCGTTCAGCGTCAGCGCCGCCTCCGGGCAGGCGGAGGCGCAGTCGCCGCAGAAGGTGCACATCCCGATGTTAAAATCGACAGCAGGGAAACCGCCCGCGCCGGGCTGAAGGATGGTTTCGGGGCACGCCTTCAGGCACTCGCCGCAGCGCGAACAGTGCTCGGTGAAGTGCGACTCTCCTTTCGACCAAGGCGGCCGGATCGGAGCGCGCGCTCCACTCAAATCGCCTCGCAGTAATTGTGCCCTGGTGATGGTCGAAGCCAATTTGGACCTCTCGAACCGTGGATAAACCGAGTGCTTTTCTAGGAATTAATCAGTAAATTTCAAATGTGTTGTGAGCCCATAACAGCAGCGGCGTACGGGTGCTGACTTGATTGCCGTCAAGATGTGGCGAATGGCCACGCCCGGAAAACAGGGGATTAGAGCCCGAAATTACCTCTTAGGAGGTATTTGTCGGGGGGGTGTATAGGGTATTGTTTGTTACGGAATTATTAGGGTGTAAGTACGCTAACGGGAGAGGTGTGTACGGTAGTAGAGGGGTATTTTGGAGTAACCAGGTCTAATGCTGGTTGCCGGTGCTGGGGGGTGGCTTTTGAAACGGTTATTTGAACGCTCGGTGGTGGCGCGGACTGGAATGACGCTGGGCGCGGTGATCCTCTCCGCCTTGGTTGGGATGGGGGCCTCGGTTGTCATCACCGATACCGCTCAGGGGGATGCCGCCGCGTTGAATGTCGCGGGCTCCCTGCGCATGCAATCGTTCCGGATCGCCACCCGCATTTCGGCCTCCGAAGAGCGGGCGGCGCAGATGCGAAGCGTCGAAGAGGAGGCCAGGGATTTCGAGCAGCGGCTCTATAGCCGGGAGTTGACCGGTCCGATTCCGCGCGATCCGGATCATCCGCTGAAGCGCAGCTACGACGGCGTCGTCGAGCAGTGGGAGGAGCGGTTGAGTCAACTGTTGTTGAAAGTCGGCGACCGGCAGCCGACAGAGACGGAACAGGATCTCTTCCTTGATAAGGTCCACCGGTTCGTCGACGACATCTACGAGATGGTCAATCTGCTGGAGGAGGAGGCGGAGGCCAAGATCCAGCTCCTACGCCTGATCCAGGGGGTCGCCATCCTCTCCACGATGTTCCTTGTCTTGGTGGCGATGTACCAGCTCCATACACGGGTGGTCATGCCGCTGCGCGATCTCGGGCGGGTGGCCGACCGGGCGCGGCAGGGGGGGCTATCCGCGCGTGCACGTTATGAGGGTCCGGACGAACTTGGAACGTTGTCGCGCAGCTTTAACGTCATGTCCGAGAACCTGGCCAAGCTGCACGCTTCGCTGGAGCACCAGGTCCAGGGCAAGACCACCGAACTGCGGCGGAGCAACCGCGCGCTGCAATTGCTCTATGACATGGCCCGTGACGTCAACCCGGAGACCATCGAACATACCGATCTGCGTACGGTGCTGCTGCGTCCGCTGGAGGAGGTGACGGGTCTGGGGCCGTTGACACTCTGTTTGAGCAATCCGGGCAGCCATCGCGCCTACCAGGTATTTAGCACCGCCCCGTGCGAGCGGCCCGGTTTCTGCTGTTATCCGGATTGTGAACGGTGCTTGACCGGTTTCACGTCCTCGCTGGAGTCGGCGTCGGAAGAGAAGTTTCTGCGCTTCCCGCTGGTGGAGAAGCGGCAGCAGTACGGGGTGTTATTGGTGGAGCGCTCCCCTGTCCATCCATCCGGCAGTTGGCAGGTCCAGTTGGCGGAGACGGTGGCCGGCCATATAGCATCCACTTACAGTTTGGCGCGGCAGACGGAGCAGCACCGCCGCTTGGCGCTGATGGAGGAGCGCGCGGTCATTGCCCGGGAGTTGCACGACAGTTTGGCCCAGTCCCTCTCCTATCTGAAGATCCAGGTGATGCGGCTGGAGCGCGCTATCAAACAGGGCGCTTCCGCCCGGGGGCGTGTCGAGGATGTGGTCGGTGAGTTGCGTGACGGGCTGAATACGGCGTACCGCCAGCTGCGGGAGTTGTTGACTACGTTCCGGCTGAAGATCGAGGAGCCGGGCTTGGAGCCGGCGTTGCGAAGTACGGTGGAGGAGTTTTCGCGCCGCGGCGGGTTGAGGGTCGATCTCGATTACCAGCCCACCCATCGGCCGCTCTCCTCCAATGAGGAGATTCACGTCTTGCAGGTGGTCCGGGAGGCCCTTGCCAACGTGGTTCAGCACGCCGGCGCCGAAGAGGCGTGCGTTCGTTTGCGGGAGATCGAGGATCACGGCGTCGAGGTGACGGTTGATGACAACGGTCAGGGGCCGCAAGCGCCCGATCTGGAACGGAACCACCACGGCATTGCGATTATGGAAGAGCGGGCCAATAGCTTGGACGGATCTTTGGAGGTAATCAGCCGGGCCGAGGGGGGGACCCGCATCCGCATGGTCTTCACGCCCCACGCGGTGCGGGGCTTGTTGGTGTCCTAGGGAGACCCTGAGCCAATCCGTCATTGCGAGGAGCGGAGCGACGAAGCAATCTCCAGCGCTTGAATGTTGACCCGTGGAGTTCGCTTAGCTGCGCTCGCAATGGCAGGTTATTCAGCGTGCCCTCAGCGGTCAGCGCAGCCCGTGCTCCACCGCCCAGACCGCGGCCTCCACCCGGGATCGCAGGTGGAGCTTACGAAGGATCCCCTTGACGTGGACCTTGACCGTCCCCTCAGCGACGCCGAGCTTGCGGGCGATCATCTTGTTCGACAAGCCCTGGGAGATGTGGCGGAGGATCAAGGTCTCGCGGGCTGTCAGCTGGTCCATGATGGCCGCGTCCACGTCCCGCCCGCTCGACAACGCCTCGGCCAGTACCGAGGTGAGCTGTTCGGCCAGCACTGTTTCCTGGCGCCCGGCGCGGCGGAGAGCGTCGATCAGCGCCTCGGGCTCCATATCCTTCAACAGGTAGCCGTCGGCGCCGGCGCGCAGGGAGGCCACCAAGTCGTCACGGTTATCCGAGACTGTGAGCACCACCACCCGCGCGGTGATGCCGGCGGCGCGTAGGGCCTTCAGCGTCTCGATACCGGACATGCCGGCCATATTCAGGTCGAGCAGGATAAGGTCGGGGTGGGTCGTCTTGGCGAGTTCCAGGGCTTCCAGCCCGCTCCCGGCGTCGCCCACCAGAAGCAGGTCGTCCTCATCCTCAAGGAGCTGGCTGACGCCGGTGCGCACCAGCGGGTGATCGTCGACCAGCAGTATCCTTGTCGTCATGGCTGATTCCGCGAGGACGCCTCGGGAGGCTTATATAGGAACAGCCGGTAGCTTATGGTTGCCTTGATTCCGGTCAAGTTGCGGCGAATGGCCGCGGTCTAAACCCGGAAACGGCCCACCAAAACCTGCAACTCGCTGGCCAGTCGGGCCAGTTGGTCGCTAACCGTGGCCGTCTCCTCTACGGAGCGCCCGGTTTGCTCGGCGATATCGTTGATACTGTTTACATTATAATTGATCTCATTGGCCGTCTGGGACTGCTCCTCCACGGCCCCGGCGACCTGGGTGGTCATCTCGTCGATACGGTCGACCATTGAGGTGATCTCATCCAGAGTGGAGCGCGCACCGGCGGCCTCCTCCACTGTCTTCTCCGCGTATTCACGATTGTCTTCCATGGCGGCCACGGCCCGCTGAGTGCCCCCTTGAATGCCCTCGACCAGTTCATGGATCTCCCCGATGGAGTCCTGTGTACGCTGGGCAAGCGTGCGTACCTCTTCGGCGACCACGGCGAACCCCCGGCCCGTATCGCCGGCACGCGCCGCTTCAATCGCGGCGTTGAGGGCGAGAAGGTTGGTCTGGTCGGCGATGCCGCGAATCACCTCCAGCACCCGGCCGATGTTGCCTCCCTGTTCGTCGAGGGTGCGAATCGCCTCCTCGGAGTGCCGGATATTGTCCGCCAACGCGTCCATCGCGCCGGTGGCGTGCCCGATCCGTTGCTTGCCCTCCTGGGCCTGCCGCGAGGTGCCCCGCGCCGAGTCGGCTACCTCCTGGGCGGCGCGGGCGATCTCCTGAATGGAGCTTCTCATCTGATTCATCGCGGTGGCTACGTGGGAGGTCTGGTCCCGTTGATTGGCGACCCCTTGGCGGTCCTCTTCGGCGGTGGTGGCGAGCTGTTGCGTCGCCGTGGCGATCTGGTTGGCCGAGTCGGCCACTTGCCTGACCATTTGCTGGACCTTGTCGACGAATTGGTTGTACGCCTCCGCCAGTTGGCTGATTTCGTCGCGGCCGTTGCTGTCCAGCCGCCGAGTGAGGTCGCCGTCGCCCTCGGCGATCTCGTTGAGATTGCTCACCGTATGGCCGAGCCGCCGGGCGATGTGGCGTGAGGTGACGGTGGCCAGCAGCATGGCCGCGATGGCGGCCACGATGAGGCTACCCACGATGGTGCGGATGGCCCACGCCTCCCGGCTTTGAGCCCGCGCGACCAGGGTCTCCCGCTCGCTGCCGAGCAGGTCCTGGAAGGTGTGCAGTTGCTGTCGCAGCTCATCGAGAATGCCGAGGGTGCGGTCGTGGTAGATCTCTTCCGCGGCTTCGTAATCACCCTGCCGCTGCAGTTCGACGATATCCACGGCCGATTCGTGCAACCGTGTGTGGGGCGCCTCCATGGCGTCGAACGCCGCACGGAACTCGCTGCTGGCCGCGGCGTAGTGCTCGGAATCGAGAAAGCTGTAGAACCACTGGCCGAAGGCGCACTGGGTGAAATCGAGCTGTCCGCTGAAGCGGGCGCGGGCCAAAAAGCTGTCGGCCAACTGGTTGGTCCAGTTCAAGTGGTCCACCTCCCTTTGGACCACCAGCATGGCCTGATCCATGGTCTCCATAGCTTGCCGGTTGTCCTGGCTCGCCTGTTGCAGCGCGGCGTAGGCGGCGAGGGCGGTGAAGCCCATGAGCACGATGATCGTGCCAAAAGCGGCGCCCAGTTTTACGCGCAAAGGGAGGTTGGCGAGCATGCCCGGTGCTCCTGTATTGGTTTCGGGACGGTGGATTGCCGCATCGCTTTAGTTATCTCGCGGGAACAGCTATGTCGGCGTTGGATCCATGCAATGGTAAATGATAATAAATAATCGAACTATTGGTGCATGTAAAAACCCGTTAACTTAACGTTAACGAACCTTTGTCGGCAGCCGATTTGGGTTACCTCGGAGGGGGGGGCTACTTCACGCGCATTCCGGGTTCTGCACCCTCTTCAGGGCTGATGATCCACAGCTCCTTGCCGCCTGGCCCGGCACATAAGACCATGCCCTCGGAGATCCCGAAGCGCATCTTTCGGGGCTTCAGGTTGGCGACACAGACGACCAGCCGCCCGGTCAACTGCTCGGGGGCGTACGCTTGGCGCACGCCGGCGAAAACCTGGCGGGTTTCGCCGCCCAGGTCGAGCTCCAGCCGCAGCAGCTTGTCTGCGCCCTCCACCGCCTCGGCGGCCTTGACCTCGGCCACGCGCAGGTCGAGCTTGGCGAAATCGTCGATGGTGATCTCTTCGCCGATGGGGTCTTGGGCCAAGCGCCCCGCGGTCTTCGCAGGGTTGTCGCCGCCACCGAGGGTCTCTTTCGATGCGTCCACCATCGCCTCCACTTGTCGCGGGTCGATACGGGTTTTTAACGGATTGAACGGGTTGACGGCGCAATCGAGCAACGGCGTCTGGATGTCCGCCCACGATTGCTCCGGCAGGTTGAGAAACGCCTCTGCGTCGTTCGCCAGGCCGGGCAGGACCGGTTTGATATACACAGTCAATACTCGGAAGAGGTTCAGACCGAGGGTGCAGATCTTCTGCACAGCGTCGCGTTGCGCCGGATCCTTGGCCAGTTGCCACGGCTTCTCGGCGTCGATGTACTGATTGGCCTGGTCGGCCAGGCCCATGATCTCCCGCATAGCGCGGGCGAAGTCCCGCTCTTCGTAGAGATCGGCGATGCGTTCGGCCTGGGCGGTGAACTCGCGGTACAACTCCGGCGCGGCAAGCCCGGTGGCGAGCCGGCCGTCGAACAGCTTATCGATAAAGCTCGCGCAGCGGCTGGCGATGTTGACCAGCTTGCCGACCACGTCGCTGTTGACCCGCTGGGTGAAGTCTTCCAGCGAGAGATCGATGTCCTCGACGCTGGGGCCGAGTTTGGCGGCGAAGTAGTAGCGCAGGTACTCCGGGTCCAATTCGTCGAGATAGCTGCGGGCCGTGATGAACGTGCCGCGCGACTTCGACATCTTCTGTCCGTCGACGGTCAGGAAGCCGTGGCAGAAGACGGCGTCGGGCATCCGGAACGAGGCGCCGTGGAGCATCGCCGGCCAGAAGAGGGTGTGGAAGTAGGCGATGTCCTTGCCGATGAAGTGGTACAACTCCGTGTCCCCTTCGCTGCCGGCGGCCCAGAAGGCGTCGAAGTCGAGGCCCCGTTCCTGGCAGAGGCGGCGGAAACTCGCCATGTAGCCGATCGGCGCGTCGAGCCAGACGTAGAAATACTTGTCCTCGGTGCCGGGGATGCGGAAGCCGAAGTAGGGCGCGTCGCGGGAGATGTCCCAGTCGCGCAGACCCTCCCGAAACCACTCGGCGAGCTTGTTCGCCACTTCCTCTTGGAGCCGTCCGGAGGTGGCCCACTCTTGTAGCAGGGCCTCGAAGTCCTGCAGGCGGAAAAAGTAGTGCTCCGACTCCCGGAGTTCCGGGGTCTCGCCGGAGACTACCGAGATCGGGTCGGTGAGGTCGGCCGGGGTGTAGGTGGCGCTGCAGACCTCGCACGAGTCGCCGTACTGATCGGCGGCGCCGCAGCGCGGGCAGGTTCCTTTGATGTAGCGGTCCGGCAGGAACATCCCCTCCTTGGGATCGTAGAGTTGGGAGATGGTGCGCCGCTCGATGTGTCCCCCGGCGTCGAGCCGCTGATAGATCAGTTCGGCGAAATACCGGTTCTCCTCCGAGTGGGTGGAGTGGTAGCAGTCGAACTCGATCAGAAAGTCGGCGAAGTCCCGCTGGTGGGCCCGCCCCATCTCCTCGATCAGATCCTCCGGGCGTATGCCGCGCTCCCGCGCCTTGAGCATGATCGGCGTGCCGTGGGCGTCGTCGGCGCATACGTAGTAGCATTCGTGGCCGCGCAGGCGTTGGAAGCGCGCCCAGATATCGGTCTGGATGTACTCCACCAGATGGCCCAGATGGATGGGTCCGTTGGCGTAGGGCAGGGCGCTGGTGACGAGGATACGACGGGCCATGGGTTATTGTTCGGCAGCCATGAAAAATGGAGCGCCGCATTATGCCAGAACAGGCGGTCATGGTCGTGTGGGTCGCCGTGGGTGGTGGCGTCGGTGGATTGGGGCGGTACTGGATCTCGGGGTGGATTTCCCGGTGGCGGCGCGGCCCCTTTCCCTGGGGCACCCTGGCGGTAAACTGGATCGGGGCGGGGGCTGCGGGGATCATTGCGGCACGGCTCTCCACGGGGGCGTTCGATGCCGGCGGGGCCGATGCGGTTGCGGCGCTGTTGCTGGTGGGTGTGTGTGGGGCGTTCACCACGGTCTCGTCGTTCAGCTTGGAGAGCCTGGGCCTGGTGCGTGACGGGCAAGCGGGGCGGGCTGCCGCCTATGTGTTGGCTACCGTGGCCGGCTGCTTGATTATGGTGGCAGTGGGCTTTTCCCTCGCCGGCGGCATCGGGGAGGTATCGTGAACGGTGCCGTGGCGGTGGCTGCCGGCAGTGCTTTGGGCGCCGTCCTACGGTTCGCTGCCGGCACGTGGGTCGTGGAGGGCGCCGCCGTGGGCGGTTTTCCGTGGGCCACGTTGTGGATCAACGCCTCGGGGGCCTTCGCCATCGGTGTTCTGGCGGTGTGGATGGGGCCGGGTGGGCGGTGGCGGGAGGCGTCGTCGGCGCGACTTTTCCTGGTCACCGGGCTGTGCGGTGGCTATACCACGTTCTCGGTCTTCAGCCTGGAGACACTGGAGTTGCTGTCCGGCGGCGCCGCGTCGGTCGCCGCCGCCTACGTGGGCGGCACCTTGGTGGCCTCCCTGCTGGCGGTCTGGGCGGGGTACGTGCTGGCGTTACACTGTTGCCGTGCGGGATGCTGAAGGGGGATCCCGTCGTTAATGACTGAATCTTTGGGAGGGTGCATGTCGGTGCGTCGAGTAGTGGGAACGTCTCTGGTGGCCGCCGCGGTGTTCTCGGCCGCTCCGGTGTGGGCCGGCGGGCACTACGTGGTGAAGCCCGCCGAACTGGTGGAGCCGCGCAGCGGGGAGCTTGCCTTCTGGCAGGAGGAGCGGCGCAACGACGTCAAGAGCCAAGGGACGTTCGGGCGGCTGACCTTCCGCCGGAACGCCCCGCGCCAGTACACCTTGGAGCTGGGCAGTGAAGGGACCCGGGCAGAGTTTCCGGAGGCGTCGTCCCGCTCGACGTTCTACGTGGAGGGAAAACACCTGTTCCGCCAGATGCATCACCACGGTTACGGATTCGGGGTCTTGCTGGGGGCGGACTACAGCATCACCGACCGTTACCGGGAGGAGGTCGTCCTCTTGTTTCCCCTCTCGATGCCGTTGGGAGAGCGGACCCGGCTCCATCTCAACGTCGGTGGTGAGCACGACCGGGTGATCGACGAGACGGAGAGCGTCTGGGGGGTCGCCCTGGAGCGGGATATAGGACGGCGTTGGGAGTTTGTTCTGGCCGCTGCTGGAAATTCCGACAGCGATCGGGAGCACTTCGGGCAGGCCGGGCTGCGGCTGCGGTTGATGGACGACCTGATGACGTTGAGCTTCACTTACGGCACCGAGTTCGACTCCGATTCCGAGGATATCTCCTACCTCGGTTTGACCCTCGATGGACTCCGTTTCTAAACATCCGTTAATAAAACACTGAATAAGCCGTCATTGCGAGGAGCGGAGCGATTAAGCAATCTCCACTACTTGGGCGTCAACCCATGGAGATTGCTTCGCTACGCTCGCACTGACGGATTGTTCGGCGCTTCCCTAAGGGGGCTCGAAAAACCGGCCGAGGGCGGGAGTGGACCTCCTAGCGGGGGCGTCGGCGGCATGGACGCCGCCGTCGAGCGTACAGGGATGTATTCACCGCGTCCCCCGCTAGGAGGTCCACTCCCGCCCTCGGCCGGTTTTTCGAGCCCCCCCCTAAGGGATGGGCTCCAGCGAGAGGATGTATTCGGCAATGGCCCGGCGATCGCCATCAGTTAGGTGGCTGGAGCCGACCTCAATGAACTCGGCCATGGAGCCGCCGGCGAAGTCGCCGTCGGGCGTTACGCCGAAACCGAGATAGCGGACGATGTGGCGCTCCCGCCAGTCGCCGACGCCCTCTTCCGGGTGGGGGGTGATGTTGGGTATGCGGGTCTCTCCGGGCGCATCGGGGTTGCCGGCGAAGGCGCGGGAGTGGTCCAGCCCGCCGGCGAGATTGCGCGGGGTGTGGCATTCGGCGCAGTGGCCGAGCGCCCGCACCAAGTAGGCCCCCCGGTTCCAGGACTCCGAACGCTCCGGGTCCGGCTCGAAGGGAGCGGGATCGAAGTTGAGCATTTTCCAGCCGAAGAGCAGGGAGCGGTGGGAGAGAGGCCAGCTGACCTCGTGGCGGTAGTTCGGCTTGGCCACCGGCTGCACGGTTTGGAGGTAGGCCCACAGGGCGTCGATGTCCTCCCCGGTCATCCCGGCGTACGCGGTGTAAGGGAAGACGGGGTAGTAGTGCCGCCCCTCCGGGTCGAGGCCCTGTGAGAGCGCTCGATGCAGATCCTCACGCCGCCACTCGCCGATACCGTGAAGCGGATCCGGGGTGATGTTCGGACCGTAAAAGGTGCCGAACGGCGTCTCGATCGGGCGTCCGCCGGCCAGAAATGGGGCGCCGTCATACGCCGCGGTGTGGCAGGCGGCGCACGCCCCGGCCCGCAGGATGTACCACCCCGCCTCTTCCTCGGCGGAGAGCCCGTCCGGCGGTCCCGCGGCGGCGCCCGCCGCCAGCAGCAGCGCCGCAGCGGATAGGAACCAAAGCGGTTGTCTTCGTGTTGTCACTCCTCCTGGACCCGGAAGTCGTCGTGGCAGGCGCGGCACGACTGCCCGAGATCGCGGAAATACGGCATTGCTTGGGCCGGATCGCCCCCCGCCGCCGCTTCGCGGAACGCGGCGGCCGCCTGGTGGGTGGCCTCGGCGCGCTCCTCGAAGGTGGCGCGGTCCCCCCACACCTCCGGTCTGGCGTCGCTGTCCTCATGGGCGGTGCCTTCGGGGAAGAGCGCCGGGATGTCGGCGGTCAGCCGCTCGATGGCCCTGGCGTGTTCCTCGAGGTTGCCGGCGAAGGGGGCGCCGTCGATCAAGATCGCCGCCGAGGCCGAAGCATTGCCGCCGACGGCGCTCATCACGGCTTGGCGGTAGTCGACATAGACTTCGGTATCGGCCGCGTGGGCTGACGCGGCGAGGA
>SKJZ01000112.1 GCA_007121755.1 Halorhodospira sp.
ACGCGAGTTTTTGCGCGCGATCCTAATCGGTCGAGAAGCGCAGGGAACCCGAAGGGCGCATCCGGTGAGCCCGGCCGGGAATACACCCCGACAATACTTTCCGTAAAGTTAGTAATCTAGGGAGCAGGAAGTTTCAAGAGGCAAGTTGCAAGGCGGGACGCCCGCGCTGGGCGCCCCCTCTTGCGACTTGCCTCTTGAAACTAGCAACTTCAAACCATCCAACCAAGCCGAGCTGTCTTCATCATGTCCGAATGGGTCTACTTTCTGGCCACCGCGGCCATCGCCTACCACGGCATCACGCACACCGATGCCAACGGGGAGCACCCGATGGGGCACCTCTTCTTCGGGTGCACCGCATTGATCTTCGCCATGCGTTTTCTGTTCGTCGATATCCTCGGGTTGCCGATCTGGGGCATGACGCCGATCAACCCGTAGGAGTCAGTCCACCCGCTGGCTGTAGGAACGCTGGGCGCGATCCTCCTCCGGGATGTTGAGCACCCGTTCCTCTTCAGGCAGATCCAACTGCGCCTGGATATAGCCGGCCCGGTCGGCGATGGTCGGCTGGCCGTCGGGGTCCATGTGCAGGAACTTGGTCAACCAACCCGGCCCGTCGGCCACGGAGGGATCGAGGATCAGGGCTCGCTCGTAATCGGCCAGGGCCTCCTCGTAACGGCCCATGCGGTCGTAGGCGATCCCCCGATTCGCGTAGGCGCCGGCAAACCCCGGGTCCTCCTCCAGATAGCGGGTATAGATCTCAACCGCCTCCGCATACCTCTCCAACTGCGTCAAGGCGGCCGCCTTGCCCCGTAACGCGTGCAGATGCTCCGGATCGGCCTCCAGCGCGCTCTTGTACTCCCGGTAAGCCCGCTCATACCGGTGATCGGCGAAGGCCCGATCCCCGGCGGTGGCGGCGACATCACCGGGGCCGCGCTCCGGCACGAACCCCTCATAGACGAGCCAGGCGATGGGCAGAATCGCGATCACGACGGCCACCCACTTCAATTTCTGATACATCTCTTCGCTCATTGCGGCATACCCACCGTCGATGCATTGAACAGAAAGGAAAAAACAAGACAGATAAATGAACTGATCACCAATGCGCGGCGCCACTGCCCGGCGCTCTCCTCGGCCGTCAGTTCCCGCTCCAGCTTGCGCTGCAACCGGCGTACGCTCAGCGCCCAAATCCACTGGCTTGCCGGGTAGAGCAACAGCAGCGCCAGGACCACTACGTAAATAACAAAAAGTCCGGTTCCCACCATAGCGAATAACTACCGTTACCCAAGAAAAAAAGCGAGGGAGCTTACGCTCCCCCGCCATTCTACTACTTTGGAGCGGTCCCTTGCCTCAAGGCAAGGGACCGACTCCGACTGCATCACGGACGGCTGACGTCCATACGGACCTCGGCATCCTCGTCGAAAAGGATTTCGACCTCCTTCTGCGGCACTGTGCTCATTTCGAGCTTGTAGCACATGAACCACATCATAGTGACGCCGAGCACCCACCACAGCAGCTGCCAGACCCAGATCGAGGGCAGGCCGAAGAACCACCAGGTGGCGGGGTTGTTGGGATCGCCGAACAGCCAGTTGCCGATGACGATGCCCGGGCCGACGGCGAAGAAGAACCAGCCGATGACCGCAATCCAGCCGATCGGGATCAGGTGGCGCTTCTCCTCGGGCAGGGACGCATGCTCCCGCAGGAAGTTGTGGTACGTCATGCGGTGCTCGAGCTCCTCCTTGTTCTGAGTGAACGCGGAGATCGCGATCGCGACCGGCAGGTTGAAGAGGATACCCCAACCGGCGGCGTGGATCGTCAACGGCCAGCGGCCCCACGGCACATCGATGCCCAGCATCGCCATGAAGTTGATACCGGCGTTATCGGTCATCATCACGGCGATAAGGCCAAGGGCCAGGCCCCACACCACGCCCTGACGGGTCAGCCACGGCCAGAAGCAGATGGCGATCAGCGCCACCCACATCTGGGTACCGGCAGAGACCGCCAGGCCGCCCAGGAGCACCAGCGCGTCGGTCGTGAACGTGGCCACCATCAGTGCGGCCACCACCAGCGCCGTTACCAGCACCCGCCCAACCTGCTTCTGCACGTTGTGGCTGACGTTCGGCATGATGTAGCGACGCAGCAAGTCACGGGTGAACATGCCACTGGTGGTCGACATGTAGGCCGCGCCGGTGGACTGCATCGCGGCCAAGGCACAGACCGCCAGCAAGGCCGCCAACCACGGCGCCACCGCCTCCAGCATGCTGAGAAGCTGCGGCACCAGTGCGCTGGAACCACCACCCTCGCGGACCAAGTCGATCCAGCCGGCATCCGTCGGATCACCGCCACGCTGGAGCATCTCCAAGCCTTCGCGAATGGCGTCCTCCACCTCTTCGCGGCTCCAGTCCGGATGGGCGGTGGCCATAAGGCCGCGCTGCATCACCACGTCTGTCCGGGCTTCGAAAAGATCCCGGTACTCACCGAGGGTCTCTTCATACTCCGGGTTGTAGACGTCCTTGGCGAAATCGACGTTGGCGCCCAGCGTGTGGCCGGCCATCGCCTGGATCGCGGTGAAGATGAACAGCAGGCCGCCGATGCCCAGCGGGGACATCCACGTCTGCTGCGGCGCGAACGGCCTCGGGTTCTGGTTGGAGAACGCCCACATGGTGAAGGACGGCGAGGCCATGATGCCCATCAGCGCCCACATGTAGGTCAGGTTCATGATCCCGGTCCAGACACCGCCTTGGGCGTCACCGGCACCGCCGACCCACTGGATCACGCCCGGCACCGCCACGTAGCCGCTTTGCCCGGCCGGTGTAATGCCCGGCGAACCGGAACCGGTGCCACCGGTCAGCAGATCCCACTGCACCAACGCGCCGAGGCCACGGGTGAAGTCGCCCCAGCTGCCGACGTAGAAAAGCGTGATCACGCCGATGGCGAAGATGCCGAACATCAGCAGGATGCACTGCATGGCGTCGACGTACGCCACCGCCCGCAGACCGCCGGAGGCAACGTAGAAGAGCACCACCGCCGAGAGCAGCCACATGCCGACCTCGATACCCAACGCGCCGTCGGTCAGCACGTTGAACAGGAAGCCCGACGCGCGGAGCTGGATGCCGAGATACGGGATGGAGAAGATCAGCGCCACGATCAGGATCAGGATCCGGATCGAGTCGGTGCGGAAGTACGCGGCGAACATCTCGCCCGGGGTGATGTACCCCCACCGCTTGCCGATCATCCACTGCCGCTTCAGGAACATCATTCCGGTGAACGGAATGGTGATTGAGTAGAACGACGCGTATGCGTACTGCAAGCCGTCAACATAGATCAGGCCGGGGTGGCCGACGAAGGTCCATCCCGAAAACGACGTCGCCGTCGCCGCCAGGATGAAGACCCACATGCTCACCGAACGGCCCGCCACGAAGTAGTCGCTGGCGGTACGCGCCCAAAGGGCACCCTTGATGCCCCAGAAGATACAGTAGGACCAGTACAGGCCTACAAAGATTAACAGCCATATGGCCATGGGTGACATTGACTCTCCCCCTCACACTTTGTGTTTATTTGAGAGAACTTTGAAGCGGCCCGAACAGGGCCACGCGGGGTCTGAATTGCCAGAATCGTGCCACCCATTGGCGGACCGTCAATACAACGAGTTAACTACCGGAGCCACACGCCGCCCTGTTACCTGTTACCCAAAGTAACAGGCCTCCTGTTTCCGTCAGTAACGGCAAACAGAACACATCGCAAACGGTTTTTCGATCCTTCTCGTAGTATGCTGGCAGGGGCATACACGCACGGGCCCGTCGAAGGAATGAGAGCATGAACCAGGTTGAAAGCGCATCCGCCGAAACCCCGCTCACTCCCGATATCAGCCGCCTGGCCGCCACACAGGTGTTCGGGCGGCTCAATGACGACGTCCTCAAGGCCTTGGTGGCTCACGGCCGCCTCCGGCGCCTGAAGACCGGCGAGGTGATCTTCCGATACGGCGACCCCGACCACAACCTCCTCTACATTGTCTACGAGGGCCGGGTCGAACTCTCATGGCCGACGGGGGAGATCGCCTCGCGCGATGCCGTCACCCTGCTGGGGCTCTCGAGCTACTTCGACAACGAGCCTTACTCCCTCACCGCGACGGCGGCGCGGCCGACCACCATCATCGAGGTGCCGTTCGACAAGGTCCGCGAGCTGGAAGACAGCTATCCGGCCCTCGCCGACACATTGAGCCACGTCATTGCCGAGCGCATCCGGGCCGGCACCCACTCCCGCACCACGGTCTCCGGTGTCCTCGCCCTGCCGGTAAGCAGCGTCATGAACACGCCGCTGACTTACTGCACGGCCATCTGCACGCTCGCCGACGCCTTCTCGCTCATGCAGGAGCGCGGGATCGGCAGTCTCGGCATACTCGACGACGCCGACGGGATCATCGGCTTGGCCACGGTGAACAGTATCGCCCGGGCGGTATTGGTCGACGGCCACAACCGGCTGGACTCCCTGATCGAGGCCACCGAACCGGCCGTCACCATCGCACCGGAGGCGAAGCTTTGGGAGGCCGAGGAGCTTCAGGTCCGGCACGGCGTGAAGTACCTGGTGGTGATGGACGGCACCCGGCCGGTCGGGATGCTCTCCCAAACCAACATCTTGAACGCCGTGCTCGCGCAGCAGACGGTTTTGCGCGAGCGCATCGGGCGCGCCACCGACTTCGAGGAACTACGCGGCATCGCCGGCGAGGTCGGGGCTGTGGCGCGCGAGGCGTGGGAGAACAACCGGGAGGCGAGCCGGGCGGCGTACATCCTCAGCGAGTACCACGTCCAGCTGCAGCACCGGTGCGTGGAGCTGGTGCTGCGGCAGTTCGAGGAGGAGGGCAAGGGCGCGCCGCCCCGCCCGTACGCCCTGGTATTGATGGGATCGTTGGCGCGGCGGGAGTCCCTGATCCACACGGACCAGGACAACGCCATCCTCATCGCCGACAGCAAGGAAGCGGACGGGCCGCCGGAGGCCTTGGACGAAGAGGAGCGGGCGTGGTTCGAACGGTTCACCGACGCCCTCAACCACCGGCTCGATGAGATTGGCTACCAGTGGTGCCCCGGCGATATCATGGCGCGCAACCCCGAATACCGCCGGCAACTTGCCGACTGGCGCAAGCGGATCAGCTACATGACCCGCCATCCGAACCAGACAGCGGCGCGCTGGTGCAACATCTTCTTCGACTTCCAGCTCTTTTATGGCGACGACACGCTGGTCAGCGAACTCTGGGATCACATCATGGCCGAGATGGAAGAGCGCCCCAAGCTGCTGCGTTTCATGGCCGCGGACGACGCCGAGGGGACGCCGGCCCTCGGCCTGTTCAACCGGCTGATCACGTCGGACCGCGAGGAGGGCAAGGGCCGTGTCGATATCAAGCGCAACGGACTGCGGATCATCTGCAATGCGGCGCGCATTTATGCGCTCTCCGCCGGCATCCGCGAGACCAATACGATCTCCCGGCTGCAGGCGTTGCGCCGTCAGGGCGAACTCACTCCCGAGATGGTGGAGTCGGTCATCGCCGCCCACGAGGAGTTGACCGATCTACTACTGACCCATCAACTCGAACAGGAGCGCGCCGGACAACCGCTCGACAAGTTCATCGACCCGGACGCCCTGGACGACCTGGCGCGCCAATCCCTGACCACCAGCATGCGGGCGATCAAACGGTTCCAGGACCGCGTGCAAGGGAGGTTTGGGCTTTAGGTGTTCTGAAAAACCGCCCTCGGCCGGTTCTCCGAAACACCCTTTAGAGGCTTGCCGGAACCCGCCGCGCCCGGCAAGCTGAGTACAGTGGGTCGATAATAACAGACAGATGGTGGAGGAGAATCCCCGTCCATGAGCCAGGAAATCCTAATCGTCGATGACGAAGCGAACATTGTCCTTTCTCTGGAATTCTTGATGAAGCAGGCAGGATTCCAGGTGCGCACTGCGGAGGACGGGGAGCAGGCCCTGGAAGCGATGGAGGACCACCCCCCCGATCTCGTGCTGCTCGATGTAATGATGCCGCGGAAGAACGGTTACGAGGTCTGCGAGGAGATTCGCCGGCGCCCCGAGTGGGCGGGGCTGCCGGTAGTGATGCTCACCGCGAAGGGGCGTGACGTGGAGCGCGAAAAGGGACTCGCGTTGGGCGCCGACGACTATATTACCAAGCCGTTCTCCACCCAAGAGGTCGTGGACAAGGTCAAGGAGATCCTTCGTGACCGTCAGGGTGGCGGCTAAGACTGGGCTTTCGAGACATGGGACGCAGACTCAAATTCTGGGCGCCCGCGCTCTTTCTGATCGTACTGATCGTCGCTTTGCTCGTCGTGCTGGCAACGATGACCTTGAGCGCCCTGCCCAGCGGCGACGCCCAGACTCGGATCGGCTTCGCCTTCGGTCTAAGCGGCCTCGTGCTTGTGGGTGCCGCCGCGACGATCTGGATGCTGCTCGACTTCGAGTTGATCCGCCCGCTGAACGCCCTCGCCCGCGGAGCGGCCATCATGGCGCGCACCAATCCCGCCCATGAGCTGGAGATTCCCAAGCACCACATGCTGGGGGAGCTACCGGAGAGCATCCGCATCCTCGGCGCGAACCTGTACGAGGCCCGCCGCGAGGTCGCCAAAGCGGTCGGCTCCGGCGCGCAGGGCATCGAGAGCCAAAAGGCCCGGCTGGAGATCGTGCTGCGCGAAATCCAACAAGGCGTCGTTGTCTGCGATGCCGAAGGGCGGGTGCTGCTCTATAACCCGGCGGCCCAGGCGATCCTGCGCAGCGACGCACTCGGTCTTGGGCGCTCGATTTACGGCGTTCTGGCCCGCTCGCCGATCGACCACACGTTGGAGATGCTCCACCACCGGCTCGCCGAGGCCGCCGACTCCGCATCGACGGAAAACGGCTCGGAGTTCGTTTGCGCCAGCCTCGATGACGGCGTCCTGCTGCACTGCCGGATGAGCCTGCTCCCGTCATCGAGCCCGCTGAAATCCGGCTTTGCCATCACGCTGGAAGACATCACGCGCAAGATCGAAGAGCTGGCGCGGCGCGACCACGGCATGCGCACCGCGGCCGAGTCATTGCGCGCGCCGCTGGCCAACCTGCGCGCCGCAGCGGAGAGCCTCAGCCGGGGCGATGAAGGCATGACCGAGGAGCAGCGGACCACCTTCCAGCGGATGATGGTTCACGAGAGCCGCGAGTTAAGCCGGCGTTTCGAACAAATGGCGCGCGAGAGTCAGCGCTTCGTATCGGCCCCGTGGACCATGGCCGATATCTTCAGCTCCGACCTGGTGGGCAGCGTGGTGCGGCGCCGCCCCGAGAATCTGCCCCGCGTCGAGACCGTCGGGATTCCGCTCTGGATACACGCCGAAAGCCACTCCATCGGCCTAGTCCTGGAGCACCTGTTGAGCCACCTGCGGCGCGACATCGGCGTCGAAGAGGTGGAGGTGGAGCCGTTGATGGGCGACCGCCGCGTCTACCTCGATATCTCGTGGACCGGCGAGCCGATACCGTCGGACCAGATCGATAAATGGCTGGACGAGGGCCTCCCCGAGGTTACCGGCAACCTGACCCCGCGCGACATCTTGGAACGGCACGAGAGTCTGGCGTGGAGCCAGAACCAGGCGCGCCGGGCCGGCCGCGCGCTGATCCGCATCCCGTTGCCGGCGTCCCGGCGGCAGTGGGAGCACCCGGAGGAGCGGCTGCCGGCCCGGCCCGAGTTCTACGACTTCTCGCTGACCGATCACGCCGCCGACCAGAGCGAACTGCTCGATCTGCCGCTGGAGAAGCTCTCGTTCACCGTCTTCGACACAGAGACCACTGGGCTGGCACCGTCGGAGGGCGACGAGATCATCTCCATCGCCGGGGTACGCGTGGTCAACGGGCGCATAGTCCACGGCGAGGCGTTCGAGCGGCTCGTCAACCCAGGGCGGACGATCCCCAAAGCGTCGATCCGCTTCCACGGTATCCGCGACGAGATGGTCGCCGACAAGCCCGCCATCGAGACCGTGCTGCCTCAGTTCAAGGAGTTCGCCGGCGACTCGGTGCTGGTCGCCCACAACGCCGCCTTCGACATGAAGTTCATCGGGCTTAAGGAGGAGCAGTGTGGGGTCCACTTCGATAACCCGGTTCTGGATACGCTCCTGCTCTCGGTCTTTTTGCACGACCACACCCCGGAACATACCTTGGAGGCCATCGCCACCCGGCTCGGCGTCGAGGTGAGCGGCCGCCATACCGCGTTGGGCGATACGCTGGTCACGGCGGAGATCTTCCGCCACATGCTGCCCCTGCTCCAGGGCCGGGGTGTCACCACGCTACGGGAGGCCATTGAGGCGTCAGAGAAGATGGTCGAGGTCCGTAAGCAACAAGCGCAATTCTGACGGCGATGAACTCGCTCGCTGAACGGTTGATCGCTCTCGCCGCGGCGGGGGTAGTTCTGTTCAACTACCCGATCCTCTCAGCCTTCGCGGTGGACGGCACGATCGCCGGTGCTCCAGTGCTCTACCTCTATCTCTTCACCGCCTGGGCCGCGCTGATCCTATTGGTCGCGCTCGCGTTGCGGCGCAACGGCCGGGGTGGACGAGGAGGGTAACCGCCCATGCTGCCCGAGTGGAGCATCCTGCTGGTCTCGGCCCTCTACGTCGGGCTGCTCTTCGGGATCGCCTACTTTGCCGACAAGTTGGGAGACCGGGGACGCTCCCTGGTCAACAATCCGTACGTCTACACCCTCTCCATCGCGGTCTACTGCACCGCCTGGACCTTTTACGGCAGCGTCGGCCTGGCCACTCAATCCGGGATGGCGTTCCTGACCATCTACCTGGGCCCCACTCTGATGGCGGCGCTCTGGTGGTTGGTGCTGCGCAAGATCGTGCGCATCAGTAAGCTCTACCGGATCACCTCCATCGCCGATTTCATCGCCTCGCGGTACGGCAAGAGCATGGCGTTGGGCGGCCTCGCCGCGGTCATCGCGGTGATCGGCATCACACCGTATATCGCACTCCAACTGCAAGCCGTCTCGTCGAGTTTCGATGTGCTGCTCTACTTCCCCGATGTCGAAGCCATGGAAACCCCGCGGGGCGTGTGGGACGATAAGGCGCTCTATGTGGCAGTGCTGCTGGCGGCATTCGCCATCCTCTTCGGAACCCGCCACATCGATGCGACCGAGCGCCTGGAAGGCATGGTAGTGGCGGTCGCCTTTGAATCCGTGGTGAAGCTGGTGGCGTTCCTCTCCGCCGGTATCTTCGTGACCTTCTGGCTGTTTAACGGCTTCAGCGACCTCTTCGCGCGGGCGGCATCCCACGAGGCGATCCAGAGCCTCGGCTTGCTGCACGAGATACCGGGCGGCTACGGCGCGTGGCTCACTCTGACCATCCTTTCGGCCTTCGCCATTATCTTCCTGCCGCGCCAATGGCAAGTCACCGTGGTGGAGAACGTCAACGAGGATCATATCCGGACCGCGTCGTGGCTCTTTCCGCTCTACTTGCTGGCGATCAACCTCTTCGTGCTGCCCATCGCGCTGGCGGGGATGACCGCGTTCGGGCCGGAAATGAGCCCCGACAACTACGTTCTCGCCCTGCCGCTGGCCGAGGGCCACGGCGCCCTCGGCCTGCTCATCTATATCGGCGGCTTCTCAGCGGCCACCGGCATGGTCATTGTCGCCACCATCGCCTTGGCCATCATGGTCAGCAACGACCTGGTGGTGCCGATCCTGTTACGTAAGCAAGCACTCTCGCCAAGCGTTGATCTCTCACGGCTCATCGTCAACATCCGCCGGCTGCTGATCTGCTGCATCCTGCTGTTGGGATACCTCTACTACCTGCTCATCGCCGATGCCTATGCGCTGGTCTCGATCGGTCTAATCTCGTTCGTGGCGGTGGCGCAGTTCGCCCCGCCGATCCTCGCCGGCATGTTCTGGAAGGGAGCGAGCCGGGCGGGGGCGCTGGCCGGACTCTCAGCGGGCTTCCTCTTCTGGCTCTACACGCTGCTTCTGCCCTCGTTGGCGGAGACCGGGATCCTGGGCCAGGGGTTTATCGCCCACGGGCCCGGTGGCATCGAGTGGCTAAGGCCGTATGGCCTGTTCGGCATCACCGGTATGGACCCGATTACTCACGCCTTTTTCTGGACCATGCTGGTAAACGCCGGCTTGCTATGGGGCATCTCGATGTTCTCCCGGCGCGGGGACATGGAGCGCATCCAGGCGGCCCTCTTCGTCGACGTCTTCCTCCGCTCCGAACGGGACGCCCGCTTTTGGCAAGGCACCGCCACCGTGGGCGATCTACAAGAACTGCTGGGCCGGTTCATCGGCAATGAACAGGCCTCGAGGATCATCTACGAACACGCCGAAACCCGCGGCGACCGATTGGCGGACACCGAGCAGGCCCGCCCGGAGTTGGTTCACCACGTCGAGCGGGTACTGGCCGGCTCCATCGGGTCCGCCTCGGCACGGGTCATGGTCTCCTCCATCGTGAAGGGGGAAGCGCTCTCCTTCGAGGGTGTCATGGAGATCCTCGACGCCACGTCCCGCACCATCGAGTACTCCCGAAGGCTGGAGCAGAAGTCGAAGGAGTTGGAACAGGCCACCCAGGAGTTGCGCGCGGCGAACGAGCGGCTCAAGGAGTTGGACCACTTAAAGGACGAGTTCGTCTCCATGGTCAGCCACGAGTTACGGACGCCGCTGACTTCGATCCGCGCCTTCGGTGAGATCCTGTTGAATAACCCGGAGATGGACACTGCGCAACGGCAGCAATTCCTTGATGTCGTGGTGCGGGAGAGCGAGCGGCTGACCCGGCTGATCAATCAAGTCCTCGATCTATCCAAGATCGAGAGTGGGTCGGCGGAGTGGCAGCTGGCCGATGTCGATATGGACCGCATCGGCCGTGAGGCGGTGGAGGCGACGAGGCAGATCTTCTCGGAAGGGAAGACTGAGCTGCGGATCGAAGGCGGCGCCGGTGACGCAACGGTTAAGGGCGATCCCGACCGGTTGATGCAGTTGGCGATCAACCTGCTCTCCAATGCGGCGAAGTTCTCCGACCCTGATCACGGGCGGGTGCGGCTGCGGGTCGACGACGGTCCGGGCGATACGGTCCAGCTAGCGGTCACTGATAACGGGCCGGGCATCGGCGAAAGCGATCGTCAGCGGATCTTCGAGAAGTTCCACCAGGTCTCCGACTTGCAGGCGGGGAAACCGAAGGGTAGTGGGCTGGGGCTGGCGATTTGCCGGCTTATCGCCGAGGCGCACTGGGGGACGATTTGGGTGGAGAGCGAGCCTGGCGAGGGCTCGACTTTTATCTGCCGGCTGCCCCGCGCGGGGGGGGAGCACTGTGATCTAACGGCCCATGTGGATTTTTCCGGGTGGAGATAAGGATCGATTTTGGGCAATGGCAGCGTTTTCCGGGGTGCTTCGGTCAGTGACCGTAGCCGTGGTCTCCTTTACATGCCGCGCATCTGGTGCATTTGGGCGGCGAGGGCGGATAAGACGTCGAAGTCGACTTCATCGAAGCGGAGGATACGGCCGTCGTGTTCGGCGGCGAAGGCCTCGGCGTCGGCCCGCTGTCCGAAGGCGGCCAGGGTTGGACCCATCGCGCCGGCCTTGGGGTGATCGATGACGTAGTACGCCTCGTGGGCGTCGATGTAGGCGTCGTCGGACGGGTTCTCCCAGTCGGTGACGCCCATGTCGTGAACGTAGAGCCTCAACGTCGCTGGCTTCGACTCGGGCTGGAGGGTCCAGGCGAACATGTCGCTGGTGGAGCAGAACATGCCCATGGTCTGATCGCGGCGGCAGACTTGGCCCTTGGGGCCGGGGAAGTTAACGATGGTCATGCCGCAGACGAGGCAGCTGTGCTCGTCGGTCAGCGGCTGAGTGGCGCACGCCGAGGCGTCGGGACCGTCGGAGCCGCACCCCGCCAGGTAGACCGCCGGAGCGGCACCCAACCCCACCAACAGCGTCCTTCTCTTCACCATAACGGCTCTCCTCACCCTCAGTGATGATCAACTCGATGGCATGTTGCCCGAGGCACGGACCGGGGGCGTCGCTGTCCGTCGACGGCGACGTCGAACGGAGCGACCGCCCGGAGCCGGATCAGCCCCGCAGGGCGCGCACAGGGATGTGCGCGCCGGCCTGCGCGCCTGGAGCGCGTCAGGCCGGGCCCGGCGGAG
>SKJZ01000214.1 GCA_007121755.1 Halorhodospira sp.
CCCCGTGGTGTTCGTCCACCAGGATGCGGCAGGCGGCGATGAGGTTCTTCGCCTTGCTGTTGTAGAGGCCGATGGTCTGGATGAACGGCTTCAGCCCTTCCTCCCCCAAGGCGAGGATCGCTGCCGGCGTGTTGGCCACCGGGAAGAGCCGCGTGGTGGCTCGGTTGACGCCACGGTCGGTGCTCTGGGCCGAGAGGACCACGGCCACCAGGAGTTCGAAGGGGGTGGTGTGGGCCAGTTCCGTGGTCGGTTCGGGCAGGGCCTCGCGCAGGCGGCGGTAGAGTTCGTGGCGCTGTTCGTCAGTCACGCGAATCCAACCGGTTCTTTGCGGCGAGCAGCAGCGCCAGTCCGATGAAGGCCCCCGGTGGCAACACCGCCAATAAAAAAACATCCCCGTCCACCAGGGTTACCGTCCAGCCGGCCGCCGCCGGTCCGAAGAGCATTTCGGCGCCGTCCAGCAGCGTGCCCCGGCCCACCAGCTCCCGCCCGGCCCCCAACACCGCCAGCACCAGCGCGAAGCCGGCGCCGGTGGCGAACCCGTCCAGTGCCGCCGGCCCCACCGGCTGGCGGGAGGCGAAGGTCTCCGCGCGGGCGAGGATGGCGCAGTTGGTGACGATCAGCGGCAGAAAGAGCCCCAGGGTCAGGTAGATCTCGTGGAGCCAGGCGGCGACCAGTAATTCGGTAACGGTGACAAAGGTGGCGATCACCAGGATGAAGACCGGCAGCCGCACGTCGCGCGGGACGCGGTGCCGGATCAGCGAGACGGCGGTGCTGGAGGCGGTGATTACCAGCAGCGTCGCCAGCCCGAGGCCGAGCCCCGCCACGGCGGTCGTGGTTACGGCCAGCAGCGGGCACAGCCCCAGCAGTTGGACGAGGGCGGCGTTGTTGGTCCACAGGCCGTTACGGAGGATGCTCTTCATGGCGCTCGAAGTCTAACAACACACGGTGGACCGCCTCGACCACGGCCCGGGCGGTGACGGTCGCGCCGGTGATGCCGTCGAACTCGCCGCCGTCGGCGGTCAGCCGCCAACCGCTCTCCGGCGGATCGCCGATGCCGCGGCCGGCAAAGCCGTGAATCCAGTCGCCCCGGCGGGTTTCGATGGCATCGCCGAGGCCGGGCGTCTCCCGGTGGCTCACGGCGCGTACCGCGACAACACGGCCGCCGGCGTCGATTCCGACCAGCAGCCGGATCGGGCCGGAGTACCCGCGGCGGGTCTCCACCTCCACCGCGGCGCCGAGATAGCGCTCGTCTCGATAGGCCGGATAGACCCGCAGTGGTGACGCGCCGTCCAGCGGTGTGGGCCTTGAGTATGCGTCGCCCGGCGGGTCGTTATCGTATCCGCTGGGGAGCACTTGGTCGAGGCGGGCCATGACCGCCTGGCGCTCCGCTTCGGCGATGCGCGGGTGCGTCGTCTGATGCACCACGGTAACCAGCGTTAGGCTGATCGCGACGAAGAGGGCCAGGGTCAAGCCGGGGCGTAAACTCATGAGTCGGTCCACGGCTCACTCCACCGTTCCGGGGCGGGCGATATAGTCAAACAGTGGAGCGGCGGCATTCATGAGCAGCACCGCGAAGGCGAAGCCGTCCGGGAAGGCGCCGAACTCGCGGATGGCGACGGCGGTGATACCGATGCCCAGGGCGAAGAGCAGGCGCGCGCCGCGTGATGCCGGGGCGGTGACGGGATCGGTGGCGATGAAGAAGGCCACCAAGACCGTGGCGCCGGTCAGCAGATGGAAATCCGGCGGCGCCGCACCGGGGATCACGGCCCATAGCAGAGAGGCGGTGCCGGCGGTGCCGGCGAGTACGCCCAGCGGCAACCGCCAGTCGATGCATCCGCGAAGCAGTAGCCACGCCCCTCCGGCCAGAAAGGCGGCGGCCACCCAGATCCATACTCCGGCCGCGCCCGCCAGGAGCGTTCCGTCGTGGAGCGCGGGGGAGAGCGCGCCGGTGGTCAGGCGGTCGAGAGGCGTGGCGTGGGTGAGGGTGTCGATCCGCTCGCCGGGCAAGGAGCCGCTTACGGTGTAGCGCAACGCCTCCGCGGCGGAAACGGCCCCCTCTGGCCGCGGCGCTGGCCATAGGCTGATCTCGCGCGGAAAGGCCAGCAGTACCGCCACATAGCCGGTCATGGCCGGATTAAACAAGTTGTGCCCGAGGCCGCCGTACAGGTGCTTGCCGAGGGTCAGCCCGCAGGCGACGCCCAGGGCGGTGATCCACCACGGCAGCAGTGGCGGCAGCGCGAGCGCCAGGATGCATGCGGCCACCAGCGCGCTGCCGTCTCCCAGCGACGGGAGCACGGGCCGTCCGCGAGCCCACAGCAGCGCGGCCTCGACCAGCAGAGCCGTGGCGGTGGCCACCGCCAGGTTGTAGAGAACGCCCGGCCCGAAGAACCAGGCCAGCGCTGCGGCGCCGGGCGCCAGCGCCAGCAGCACATGGCCCATGATGGCCGGGGTCTTCACGGGGCGCGCCTTTGGCGGGCGCGGGCGACGGTCTCGGCCACTGCTTGTTTCAAGGCGGCCCGGTCCGCGCCGGAACCGCCCCGGGCCGTGACGGCCGCCTTCTTACGCTGCCGCGACTCTTCTTGCTCCCGCTCCAGCCGCCGAAGGCGGGTCAAGCGCATCTCGTACCGCTGGCGGGCGCGCTCCGCACGCCGTCGCTCGTCCTCTCGCCTGCGGCCCTCTTCAGCGGCGGCGCGGAAGTGAGCGGCCAGCGGGATGGCGCCCGGGCAGACCCGATTGCAACCGCCACATCCGATGCACCGATTGAGGCCGTGGCGCCCGGCGCTTTCCAGGTCTCCAGCACGGAC
The DNA here is from genome assembly GCA_007121755.1 of Halorhodospira sp. Lineage (GTDB taxonomy): Bacteria > Pseudomonadota > Gammaproteobacteria > Nitrococcales > Halorhodospiraceae > SKYL01. The sequence continues at coordinate 2,805 of SKJZ01000214.1, forward strand.
CTGATGGAACAACTCCTGGGGTTGGAGCCCTTGCGGACAGACGTGATTACAGAGGCCGCAGCGGATGCATGGCGGCGCCGGATTGGCGGCTACGGCTTCAGAGGGCGTGTTTGCTGCGGCGGTGGAGCGGAGTTCGATACAGTCGACCGGACAGGGGTCGAGACAGAGTTCACAGCCGGTACACTCCGCCTCCAAGACCGTATGCATCTGCCGCGGGGCACCGATGATCGCATCGACCGGACAGGCGGCGAGACAGCGGGCGCAGCCGATGCAGCGCGACTCATCAATGGCGGCGACCGCCGGCGCGCTCGGCCCGTTCTCCAGCGGCTGGGGATCGATCTCCAGCAGCCCGGCCAGCGCCCGGACCGTCGATTCGCCGCCCGGCGGACAGAGATTGATGGCCGCCTCGCCGGCCACGATGGCTTCGGCGTAGGGGCGGCAGCCGGTATAACCGCACTGGGCGCACTGGGTTTGGGGAAGAACGGCGTCGACGCGATCGACCACGCTGCCGGTCTCTCCGGCAAAGCGGCGGCCCGCCGCGCCGAGCCCGGCGCCGCAAGCCAGGGCGAGTAAGGAGAGGGTGATAACGGCGGTCCACATGACCCCGGCATCATAACGAAAATGCTACGGATCGAGGGACGGGTTGGCCAAGCACATGGCCAGAATGGACTCCGGCACCCCTTCCGCGTCTCGAATCAAGGCGGCGGTCATCTCCATGGCGCGACTGCCGTTCGCCAGAGAGAGATACCTGCCGTCGAGCGTGAAATTGTTGCGCCTGCCGCTGGTCAAGGTCGCCCACAGGGCCAGACAGCGCTGGTGGTACTCAGGGTCGATGAAATCGAGGCAGGGCCGCCCCACTACTTCGTCTCTGGGGTACCCCACCATCCGTTGAAAGGCCGGATTGACGTCGCACAGGACGCCGTCGAGATCGAGTTCGGCGATGCCGATCGGGGCGTGCTCAAAGAGGCCGCGATAGTGGCGCTGCCCGAGGTGGAGCCGGCGGCGGGCCTCCTCCAGCTCGCGCTCGCGATCCCGCAATGCGTTATCGAGGTCGCCGAGCAGCGCCGTCTCGCCGGTGCCGACCAGATCTTCAAAAGAGATCAACCCAATCACGGCGCCGTGCTCGTCGGTGACGCCGATATGACGGACTCCGCTCTCGATCATCCGGGTTCTTGCCGTGACCAGGTTCTCGCGGGCGTCGGTGACCACCAGCGGCCTGCTCGCCACGTCGCCGATGGTCACCTTCCCCCGTTCGGCGGCGAGGGCGCTTAGGATGTCGCGTTCGGTGACGATGCCGGGGCCGCCGTCCGGGTAGTCGACCAACGCCGCCGACCGGTTGGCTTCGTCCATCAGGCACGCCGCTCGTTGGAGCCCAGCGCCGGAGGAGACACGCAGGGCCGAGCCGTGGAGCGCGGTGCTGACGTCACGCAGTTGGATATAGGCCTCGAAACCGTGGTCGCGCGCCAAATCGGTCTGTGAAATGACGCCCAGAAAGGCGCCCCGCTCCGGATCGACCACCAACAGGTGGCGCACGCCGTCGCGGTGAAAGCGGGATGTGGCCTCTTCCCGGGTCTGGTCGGCGGCGATGGTGAGCACCGGCGTGCTCATGACCTCCTCAATGGGGGCGTGGAGCGTCGCCGCGTCGTCCGGATCCACGCGCAGCGCGTCCCGTTCCGTCCAAATGCCGACAGGGTTGCCGTCGTCGGCAACCACCATGGCGCTGCAGTCCATCTCGCGCATTTGGCGGGCCGCTTCCACTATGGGCGTATCCGGTGTGCAGTGGGCGAAGCGGCCGGCTTGAATGAGTTGGGCGATGGGGACGTGGGAGGTGTTCGGCATGGGCGGCACTCTATGGACTTGCTGAAGGGGATGGTATAGCGGATCTTCGTGTTTCTCGACTAAACCGCAGTCAGCCCGGCAAAGCCCATGAACCCCATGGAGAGGATGCCGGCGGTGATAAGGGCGATTGGGGCGCCGCGGAAGGGCGTCGGGACGTCGGCGCCCTCAAGGCGTTCGCGCATCGCGGCGAACAGCACCAAGACGAGGCCGAAGCCCGCGGCCGCCGATGCGCCGTAGACCGCGGAGGCCACAAGATCGTGGCCGCCGCGCAGATTCAGCAGGGCCACGCCGAGTACCGCGCAGTTGGTAGTGATCAACGGCAGGTAGAGCCCCAGCACCTGGTGCAGCAGCGGACTGGTGGAGCGCACCATGATTTCGGTGAATTGGACCGCCACCGCGATGACCAGAATGAACGCTGGCGTGCGTAGATAGGTTGCGCCAAAGGGCTCCAGCAGATAGGCGAAGATCAAATAACTGAGTACCGAAGCCAGGGTCAGCACGAAGGCCGTGGCCATCGCCATCCCGGCCGCCGTCTCGACCCGCCGGGAGACGCCCATGAACGGACACAGGCCCAGGAACTGGGTCAGGACGAAGTTGTTGACTAGGACCGCGGCGACGGCCAACAGTAGCAGATCCACTCTGCTCCTCCGCTCGTTCGTGACGGTTGTTCGCAGCGCCCTACGGCCAGGGCGGCTTGACCCCTTCCACCTTGTACTCCCGTCGCAACGCCCGGAACAGGGCCCAGCAGGCGAAGAGCAGGATGATCGACACCGGCAGGCCGGCGGCGATGGAGCCGGTCTGCAGGCTCTCCAACGCCCGTTCACCGCCGACGATCAACAGTGTGGCGGCGACGGCGCCCTCGGTGATCCCCCAAATAACCCGCTGCCGCGTCGGTGAACGGCGGCTGCCTTGGGAGACAAGGGCGTCGACCACGTGGGTGCCCGAGTCCGAAGAGGTAATGAAGTAGGTGGCGATCAGGACCGTGGTGACCACTGACGAGAGCGTTGTCCACGGTAGATTCTGCAGGGTGAGATAGAGGGCGGTCGTCTCGTCCTCCGCCACCGCGGCGGCGATGCCGGCACCCTGTCCGCCGACACCGAACAACTCCATATGCAACGCGGTCCCACCGAAGATTGTTAGCCAGGCGAAGACAAAGAGAGACGGCAATACCAGAACCCCGCCGATAAACTCACGGATGGTCCGTCCCCGCGAGACCCGTGCGATAAACAGGGCGACGAACGGCGACCAGGCGATCCACCAGGCCCAGTAGAAGATCGTCCACCCCTTCTGCCACTCCGAGCCCCCGATGGCGTCGGCCGCGAGGCTGAGCCCGACAATCTGTTGCAGGTAGCTGCCGGTGCTGTCGAGGAAGAAGCGGATGTTGAAGAGGGTCGGGCCGGCTAGGAAGACAAAGAGCATCAGCGCTACGGCTAGCCCCATGTTCAGGATGCTGAGCCACTTCAGGCCGCGGGAGAGGCCCGATACCACAGAGAGAACAGCGATAGCGGTGATCACGCCGATCAGGCCTACTTGGTGCCACGGCGTGACCGGCATTCCGGTCAGGAAATTGAGCCCTGTGTTGAGCTGCATGGCGCCGAGGCCGAGCGAGGTGGCGAGGCCGAACAAGGTGCCGAAGACGGCCAGGACGTCGATGGCGTGGCCGATCGGGCCGTAGATCCGGTCGCCCAGCAGTGGATAAAAGATGGAGCGGATGGTCAGCGGCAGGCCGTGGCGAAAGCTGAAGTAGGCGAGGGTGAGACCGAGCACCACATAGATCGCCCAGGCGTGTAGGCCCCAGTGGAAGAAGGTCAGGACCATCGCTTGGGCGGCGGCATCGGCGGTCTCGCCGTTACCGGTCGGCGGTGTCTGGTAGTGGAGGATCGGCTCGGCGACGCTCCAGAAGACCAAGCCGATACCCATACCGCAACTGAACAGCATGGAGAACCACGCCACGAAGCCGAAAGCCGGACGTTCTCCCGCATCGCCAAGCCTTATGCTTCCGTAGCTGCTGAAGGCGATCCAGAGCAGAAAGATCAGAAATCCGGTGACGGCGAGAAGATAGAACCAGCCGAAGTGCTCGGTGATGAAGCCGTGCACGCTACTGAAGACGCGGTGGGCAAGTTCCGGGGCGAGCACACCGAATAGAACGAACCCTACCACTACCACCGCGGAGGCGATGAAGACCGGCGGATTGACGGTGGAAAAGAAGGCGCGAGCCCTAACCAGCATCGTTATCGTCCGTTTCGTTCCCGGGTGCTTCGAGGTATCCGGTGAGGCAGGCGCGGTCGACGATGTGCCCCTCCATTTCACGCTCTACATGCTGTCGCAACTCTCCTTCGGTGGCGTCCAACAAGTTGTCCAGCGCCAGCAAATGGATGCGGAAGTGGTGCCGCCCCGCGGGCGGGGCTGGTCCAGTGTATCCGGTAACGCCGAAGCTGTTGAGGCCGGTGCGAGTTCCTCCACTTGGGGAGGGGTCCACACGTCCGGCACGGGGTGGCACATTCCAGACAATCCAGTGGGTTAAGGGGCCGATCGGCGAGTCGATGTCTTCCAGGATGAGGGCGAGGCTCTTCGCCTCTTCCGGCGGGGAGTGGATCTCCAGCGGCGGCGGCTCCTTGCTGTTGTCGGCGGCGTAGCGGGCGGGAATCTCGCCGCCGTCTTCAAAGACCGGGCAGGTCAGCTTCATGGGGAGCGGGGCTCTGTGGATGTCGGTTCACCTTCCCTAGCGGCACGCCACTTGTCAAGGCGCGGGGCCGATCATGCCACCGCCGCCGGGAGGTGCAACCGGCGGCGGTGGCGCATCAGTCCCGACAGTGCGGCGTGGGGCTATGAGTCTTCGTCGTACCCCGCCGGCAGATCGTGGGCTACGCCCTTGTGACAGTCGATGCAGGTCTCGCCTTCATCGAAGCCGTCCATATGGCGCTGCATGGCCCGGCTGCTCTGTTCGAAGTAGTCCATGTACTGGAAGTCGTGGCAGTTGCGGCACTCACGGGAGTCGGTCCGTTCCATGGAGCGCCATACGCGTTGAGCGAGCTCGAGCCGCTTGTCTTCGAACTTATCCTTGGTCGAGATGGTTCCCATGGCCTTGTGCCACAGCTCCCTGGTCGCCACCACTTTACGCACCATCTTCGGCCCCCACGAGTCCGGCACGTGGCAGTCGGCGCAGGTTGCGCGGACGCCGGTACGATTCTCGTAGTGGCCGGTCATCTGGTACTCCGGATAGACAAATTCACCCATCTCATGGCAGGAGAGGCAGAATCTCTCCGTGTTCGTATACTCGACCACGGTGTGGAATCCACCCCAGAAAATAATGCCGGCAAAGAAGCCTATGAGTAAGAGCCCGCCCAGCGAAAAGCGGCCGCTGGGGCGGCGCAGGGCTCTCCAGAATCTGCCAAAGATCCCCTTGTTGTCGTTTTCATGTTCAGTGGACATGGATAACCCTCGTCTCCGTGCTCATCAAGCGATCGGCCCCTTGCGTCGCGTAAACGGGGCGCGAGAAACCGGCCCTGTCGTGTCGAACATTCCGGCATTCAGCACGACAGGGCCGTCCAACGTGAATGAAATTAACGATTTCTTCTGATAACCGTCTCGAGGGGCTCGAAGACGTTATCCACGAGCGGCGCCTCTTCGGTTTGAGGCACGTGGCACTGATTGCAGTTGTAGTAGCGCGAGGAGATATTCGAGCGATCCTGTCCTTCCCGGTCCTGAAAATGGGTCCGGCTGACCTTGGTCGCGTTCTCCTCCTGGTACCGGGTCCAACTGTGGCAGTCGAGACACTCGTTGGTTCGCAGATCGACTTGGTGTTCCCCCGGAGCGTGCGGCATCAGCGGGGGCTGCTGGACGTAGCTGCGGGTGTGCAGTGGTGAACTCTCGTCCAGGTAGCGCGAGAGGGTCGGCGGTATGTCGCCTGCCTCCAGCGCAACACCGCTCCGTAGGCTGTCCAGGCCACCGCTTTGGCCGATTGCAGGAAAGAGAAAGAAGAGAACGCCCAGGAAAAGGGCCGCCCGAGTCGTCAATGACTGGTTCATGAGGACACCTCCGTAGTGGTCGCAGGTTGTTGATGGTGAGAGGGGCTGTGGCCTGGGTGGCGGATGCGGAAGGCGAATACATCCTTGCTGCAGACATCGATGCAGCGGCCACAGTTGGTGCAGTTGGGTGATACGATCATTGGCCCTTTGTCGTTGCTACCTTTCGGCTTCAGGGCCGGACTAATGACTTGCGGCTCCGGGCAGACGGCGTAGCAGTCCATGCAGTTGTCACACCGGTCACGTTGTACCGCGCTGACCCGCACCGGGCTGACCAAGCCGGGCAGGCTGTAGAAAGCCCCTACCGGACAGAGGTGGCCGCACCACCCACGCCGGGCAAGGAACGTGTCGAACAGGAAGATCGCCAGGAGCACCAGCCAAGTCGCTGTCGCCATGCCGAAGACGAGCCCGCGGAAGACGGTGGTAACCGGGTTGACCGGCTCCCACATCATCATGCCGGTGGCCGTTCCGAGGACGAGCGTCAGCCCCAAGATCCAGTAGCGAAAATTGCGGTGCAGACTGGTCTTCGAGGTGACCCGCAGACGTCGACGCAGCCACGCCGCGGCGTCCGTCACCGGGTTGATGGGGCAGACCCACGAGCAGTAGGCCCGCCCGCCCACCAGGAGATAGAACACCAGTACAATCGCGGCGCCAATGAACCCGGTGGCTTCGGGCCAGTGGCGGGCGAAGATCGACTGCAACAGGATGTAAGGGTCGGTCAACGGCAGGAACTCCAGCGTCAAACTGGAAGCGATATTGCCCTTGACGATCCAGATCCCCGCCAGCGGACCGAGCAGAAAGAGCCCGATAACGCCGGCTTGACAGAGCCTCCTGAGTAGCAAAAAGCGGTGGGCGCGCAGCCAACCGAATTGCTCCACCGCCGAGGCTCCCGGGTGGAACGGCTTGGTCTTATCGTGTCCCGCCATCGAGCCCCTCCAAACCTTCGTTCAAGGTATCGATCGGATCTGCCGGCGGTGGCTCTGCCGGGACCCCGGGATCGTCGATGATTAGACCCTCGCCGAACCACTCGTAGCGCACTCCCTCCGGCAGGTGGAATTCATGCTCCTTGTCATAGGGGGCCAGCATCTCGCCGCCGGCCCGCTGTTGCTCGATCCATCCGAAACGGTAGTGTTCGCCCAGATGTCCCTTGGCCAAGTGGGTGGGCATCACCTTGATCGCCGCTTCCTCCGTGATGCAGGCGTGCTCGCACTTGCCGCAGCCCGTGCAGGCGTCGGAGTGGACCACCGGTACGAAGGATGAGGTCACCCCCGTGCGCCGGTCGTGCCGTTGCTCCAGGGTGATGGCGTCGCCCTTCACCGGACAGACGTGGAAGCACACCTCGCACCGCATGCCTTGAAAGGCGAGGCAGGTCTCTTGGTCGACCACGACCGCCAACCCCATGCGGGCCTCATCGATATCGGTCAGGGCCGGATCGAGCGCCCCGGTGGGGCAGGCGAGGACGCAGTAGATCGGGTCGCACATCTCGCACGGGATCTCTCGTGCGATGAAGTACGGGGTTCCCGACGCCGCCACGGCCTCGCCCAGTTGGGCTAGCTTCAGGGTGTCGTAGGGGCAATCGCGGACACAGAGACCGCACCGGACGCACGAAGCGAGGAAGCCGTCCTCATCCAACGCGCCCGGAGGGCGAATGGCATTGGGGGCAGTGGTCGACGCGCTTCGGGAGTAGAGCGTCAACCCCATGCCCAACAGCGCCACGCTGCACGCCGTTCCGGCAATGCCGGTAAGGAAACGGCGGCGGCTGACGCCGCCGGTTCCTTCCGACGCCCCTGCGAGGGCGGCCGGTCCGTATGTCCGATCCGTTTCAGACATTGCCTTCTATCGCTCCTGCCGGACTTACGCCCGTGTCACCTTGCACGCGTTCTTCTTGAAGTCCGTCTCCCTGGACAGCGGGCAGGTGGCGTCGAGAGTGAGCCGGTTGACCAAGCGGCCCTCATCGAAGAAGGCAATGAAGACCATTCCCTCCGGCATGGTGTTGCGACCGCGGGTCTCCACCGTCGCCGTAACCTCGCCGCGCCGGGTGGCGATATTGGCCGGCATGCCGCGGCGCAGGTTGCGGGCCCGCGCGTCACGCTCATTCATGTAGAGGAGCGCTTGCGGGTAGGCCCGGTGGAGCTCGGAGACGCGGCGCGTCATGGTGCCGGTATGCCAGTGCTCCAGGACCCGGCCGGTGCATAGCCACAGGTCGTACTCGGAGTCGGGGCTCTCCGCCGGCGGCTCGTACGGAGCGAAGATGACCCGGGCGCGGCCGTCGGGGCGTCCGTAGAACTTGACTCCCGCTCCAGCCGGCACATGGGGGTCGTAACCCTCGCGGAACCGCCACAAGGTCTCCTTACCGTCGACTACCGGCCAGCGCAGGCCGCGGACCCGGTGGTAGTGGTCGAACTCGGCGAGTTCGTGGCCGGTCACCGGTCCTTCAGTGGTGAAGCGGCGGTACTCGTTGAAGAGCCCTTTCTGCAGATAGAAGCCGTAATACTCTTGCTCGTCGTTGTCGTATTCATTCCCGGACAGGTCGGTGATCTTCTCCGGCTCGTACTGGGTGATTGCGTCGGTGGCGAAGAGTACCTCGAACAGCGTCTTGCCCTGCTTCTCCGGATGCTGGCTGAGCAGTTCCTCTGGCCAAACCTCGTCGGTCTTGAAGCGCTTCGAGAACTCCACCAACTGCCAGAGGTCGGAACGCGCCTCGCCCGGCGCCTTGATCTGCTGGCGCCAGAACTGCATCCGCCGCTCGGCGTTGCCGTAGCCGCCCTCTTTCTCCACCCACATGGCGGTTGGCAGGATCAGGTCGGCCGCCATGGCGCTGGCCGTGGGGTAGGCGTCGGAGACAACAATGAAGGCGCCCGGATTGCGCCAGCCCGGCAGCATCTCATCGTTGATGTTGGGGCCGGCCTGCATGTTGTTGGTGCACAGGGTCCAGTAGCACTTCAGTTCGCCGTCTTTAAGCATCCGGCTCTGGAGCACGGCGTGGTAGCCGACCCAATCCGGGATCGTCCCCTCCGGCAGATCCCAGACCTTTTCGCTGTAGGCGCGATGGTCGGGGTTCATTACAACCATGTCGGCGGGTAGGCGGTGCGCAAAGGTTCCGACCTCCCGTGCAGTGCCGCAGGCCGACGGCTGGCCGGTCAGCGAGAAGGGGCTGTTGCCGGGCTCGGAGATCTTGCCGGTCAGCAGGTGGACGTTATAGAGCAGGCCGTTTACCCAGGAGCCGCGGGTGTGCTGGTTGACGCCCATGGTCCACAGCGACATGACCTTGCGGTTGGGATCGGCGAACTCTTGCGCGAGCTTCTGCAACTGGTCCTTCGGCACGCCGGAGAGTTCGGACGTGTAGTCCAGGTCGTACTTCTTCACCGCCGCCGCGTACTCGTCGAAATCGACCTGCGTCAGCTTGCCGGATCCCGGATTGGCCGCTTTCTGCTCCAGC
>SKJZ01000024.1 GCA_007121755.1 Halorhodospira sp.
CGATCCGCTCCTGCTCCACGTAGATGTAGACCGGGGAGCCGTCGTCGCGGACGTCGTACTGGTGGTCCTCGTCGGCGTGGCATACCAGGCAGCGCTCATTGGGGATGATGCGCTCGCCGGTCTCCGGGTCGAACTGGTGGAGAAGCTCGAGCTCGGTGACCCCCGTGACCTCTGATGCGCCACCGTGGGCCCCGCTGTGAGCCAAGGGCGCGATCAGAATGAAGACGGCGACCCACAGGCAGGCCAAAGCCGTCCGTGCGATGCGTGATGGCATCGTGGTCTTCTCCTATTCTTTATGGTGATATTAGCGGCGCTAAAGCGTGGCCGCATGGTTATAGATGCGGGTTATATGCTTATTTGGTGTCTTTGTATATTTTCCAAAAGAGATAGACAACTTGCCCCAGGGGGGCGTGTGACGGGGGCCTCTGGGCCCTCTAGCCTTGGCGCAGAAGTTTCTCCACCCAGAGGGCCGCCAGGTGATCGGTGAGACGGTTCTGCATCTGGCGGGCGGCCAGGTTGTCGAGGTCGATCCAGTCCAACGGCTGGTCCTGCTCGGCGCAGGAGAAGACGGCGCGGGTGCGCTCGCCGGTGTCGGGGTCGATCTGCCACTGCAGGCACTGGGCGCAGACGCCCTTGAGCATGCACTGCATTGGGCTGCCGACCGTGCCCACTGCCTTGAAATGCGGTTTGAAGTAGTTGTGCAGGCCGTTGGACAGGGCCTCCTGGAATCCGCGCAGCAGGCCGGTGCCGCCGACGACCATCACGCGGTCGACCTCGGATAGCGGGATGCCAGTTCCGGCGGCTGGGCCGATCTCGCCGTCGCCGTAGCGGCGGACCAGGTCGACCATGTCTGTGGTCACCACGGCGGTGTCTTGCGGGCGCCGGGTCTCTACAGTCGGCTCCTTGGCGGTGGCCCAGACAATTTGGTCGGCGCCGTCTTCCAACTCTGCCTGGTGGTCGATATCGCCGGCTTGGCCGAATGCGGCGATATAGAGGACACGGTTGCCCGCGGCGCGCAGAGCGGTGCCGATATCGTGCATCACCGCGGCGCCCCAGCGGCCGGCGACAACCATGACGGTTTTGCCTTCGGGGATCTCGGTGGGGGCGCCGGTGGGGCCCATCAGGATTATGCTCTCCCCGGGCTGCAGGCGGGCGGCGACGCGCGGCCCGGCGCCCCACTGGAGTACCATGAGCCGGATGCAGTCGCCCTCGATGCCGGTGCCCGAGACGGTGAGCAGGGGCACTTGGAGCCTTGTGCCTTCGACGACCGGGCTGGTGCTCTCCAGGGTCTGCAGGCGGAAGAACTGGCCGGGGCGAAACCGTTCGGCGGCCATCGGCGCCCGTACCCAGATCTCGGCCACGCCGGGGCTCGGGTGGTCCACCGCGACCACCCGCGCGGTGAGGCGGTGTTCCATGTCGCGCAGAAAGTCGAGGATGAGATCCCTTGGCTCTCCGGGCGGGGGCTGATCCGCCGCCTCCGCCGCTTCCGGGGTCTGTTCGATGGCGGCTATTACGGCCGGGTAGGCGCGCTGGGCCGAAGCGATGGCCTTGACCACGCTACCCGCGAAGGTAGGGTGGGTGTCGCCGATAAACGAGACGGTCCGTCCGTTCGTGCGGTGGGAAGTGAACGGGGCCGGCTCGCGGGACTTGCAGTGCTCCGCGGGGGCGACCGGTTGCATCCGCTCGGTATGGAAGGCGTGGGTGCGGTAGTGGTTGCCATCCAGCTCCAGGCTACCGGGGTTCTCGTGGGCGTAAATGGTGTTGGGTACGGTCCCCGCTGCGACGAAGATGGAGCGGGCCGGCAATTCCACCTCGTGAGCGGTCGCGAACCAGCGCCCGTCGTCGTGATCCATGCGCCGGAAGAGCAACGACCGCACATGGCCGTATGAGTCGGTCGCGGCGTGGATCGGGTCGAGCCCTTCGGCGAAGAAGACACCCTCTTCGCCGGCCTTCTGCAACTCCTCGTGGTTGCGGACATAGGCCGGCGAGACGTTCATCCCCTTGCGGTAGGCGAGGGTCACGCCGCCCCAGGAGTGGAGCAGGCGTATGAAATCGGGCCGCCCGCCGGAGGCCGCCGCCCGTTCGCGCTCGGCGCGCACGGCACGCCCGTGTTCGAGGAATTCATCGAGGATCGCCCGGTCTTCCTCGTTCAACCGTCCCTTCAGCGCCTCTTCGCCGCCTTTCTCTTCGGCGGCCAGCAGTTCGAAGCGCCGGGTGATCTTCTCGACCTGGGCGATATAGTGGGCCTGCACCTCGGTGGCTGTGTCGACGGCGGTGAGGCCGCCCCCGATCACTACGGCCGGCATGCGGACCTGCAGGTTGGCCAGACTGTCCGCCTTGCCCGCGCCGGTGAGTTGTAGCGCCATCAGGAAATCGTTGGCTTGGCGCATGCCCCGCGCCAGGCTGTTGCCGATGTTGAGTACGCGGGGGTAGCCGGCGCCGGTGGCGATGCAGACGTGATCGAACCCGAGCGCCCAGGCGTCGTCGAGCGTAAGGGTGCCGCCGAAACGGACGCCGCCGCGGAGGCGGTACCGTTCGCGGCGTGCCAGCGTCAGGTAGATCAGCTTGAGGAAGTTCTTGTCCCAGCGGTTGGTGATGCCGTATTCGGCGACGCCGCCGAAGCCGTAGTTGGTTCGCGTCTCCAGGGGCTCCTGGATCTGGCTCCAGTCGCGAATGGGGCCGTCGAGCCACTCCTGCGGCAGCGGTTCGATCTTGAGCCCGTCGATCGCGACCACGGCGCACCCCTCCATGGTGAGGTGGTGCGCCATGGAGAACCCGGCCGGCCCCTGGCCGGCGATGAGCACCCGCCGCCCGTTGGCCGGTTTCGGTAGGTATTGGCGCCGCCGCAGCGGGTTCCAGCGCACCAGCAGGTGGTAGATCTCGACGCCGTAGGGCAGGGCGAGGACGTCGGTGAGGCAGCGGGTCTCGATCTCCGGGATGTTGACCGGGTCCTGCTTCTGGTAGATGCACGACTTCATGCAGTCGTTGCAGATGCGGTGCCCGGTGGCCGGCACCATCGGATTGTCGACCATGGCGACCGCCAGGGCGGCCAGCGGGTGGCCGTCCCGGTAGAGCCGGTTCATCTCGGAGATCTTCTCTTCCAGCGGGCAGCCGGTGAGGGTGACGCCGAGAGGGTCCATCTTGAAGCCGAGTTCTGGATGGCCTTTACGCTCGGGGAAACCGCGGGAGCAGAAGTCGCCTTCGTGGTCGTGACAGTAGATGCAGTAGTGGGCTTCGCCCGCCACCCGCCGCCGCGGGGAGCGGTGGTCGGTGAGCGCGAAGCCGTCGCGGTGGCGCCACTGGGCCGCCGGCGTCTGCATGCGGACCGCCTTAAATGCGCCGTCCTCTTCGCGCTCGAACGCCACCAGGTTGGCGTGGTCGATGCGCCGGGGCAGTTGGAACGCCACCCATCCGGCCGTGGCTTCCCTTCCGGCGGGATCGTTCAGGGCGGCGGCGCACCAGCGCACCAGGCGGGCCATGCAGTCGCCGTCCTCGTCTTCCAAAAGCCGCGAGCCGAGTTGGGCGACGGCCAATTCCCGGTCCTCATGGTCGAGGCCGCGGGCCGCTAGCTCACGGTCCAGCCAAGCGTCGAGCGTGGTGAACGGCTCGCTCTCCGGTTCGCGTAGCCGCTTGGCGCGGCGCTGAACGATCCGGGCCTTGAACGTCATGATTGCGCCGTCCCGCCGAATGGCGTCGGCGGTCTCGGCCAACGCCTCCCCGGCACCAAACATTCCGGCAATGAACCGCTCCAGCGCGGGTGCGAGATCGAGCAGGAGTTCGCTCAGCTCGGTGGGGGGTAGCGGCGCGGCCGCCTGCCGGTAGCTGAGCAGGCGCTCGTGGAGGACCGGGGCGGCGCTCTCCAGGTGGTCAAGGAAGAGGCGGTCCAGCTCTTCCAGTCCCGCGCGCTCTCTGATCCGCGCATAGTTGAGACCGGGTAGTTCGATAGGGTCGGCGGCCGTCACGACTCCTCCCAGCGCACTTGGTAATCGAGGGTGACTGTCTCCCCGGGGGGCAGGTTGATGTGCCAGCCGGCGTGTCCGGCGTCGACCGCGTAGTGTTCGTGGGACGACTCCACGATCTCCCACTCGCCCGGAATGCGCTCGATGACTTCGACGCGGGCGCTTTCATCCCCGCCATTGCGAAGCTCGATCGCCCAGGCGGCTTCCGTGGCTCCGCCCTCTTCGCCGTCTCCGGCGCTGCGTCGCTCCACAAGCGTGCGCACGCCGGTCAGGTGAAACGCTTGACCGATCTTCAGCGCCACCTCCCCCCCGGCCGGTGTCGCGGGGATCTGCCCGGCGCCGTAGAGCGCGGTGGTGGGCCGGTGGGGCGAGCCCCGGTGGACGTAGACGGCGCCGGCGGGCAACGGCTCGGCGGTGGTCCACTCAATGTGCCGTGTTACCGGCTGGCCGCGCGCACCGTCGGGCCGTTCGGCGGCGTTGCCGATGGTGCGGAAGCGTTCGGCGACGTCCAGCCGCTCATTGTCGAAGAGGTGAATGCGGTGGGTGCGCCCCGCCCACAGATCGAATCCTTCCTCGGTCCGATAGGTCGGGTGCCCGAGCAGGTCGCCCTTCTCGGTGGCCTCGTCGCCGTTCCAGGTCTGCAGCACCTTGGCCCGGCCCGGTTTGTCGATCGCGGCGGCGACAAAGGTGATTTCGGCGGCGGGGAGGTCAATACCGGTGTTGTTGGTCAGTTCTCCATACGCGGCGAGAGAGCCGTCGCCCAAGGGGTCGAGGTGGAGCCGATAGCCGGCCCGCCACTGGAGGCCGCGGCTGCGGTAGCTGAGTTGAACCGGCTCCACGCCGCCCCGGCGCGCGGTGAGCCGCAACTCAAGGGCGGGTTTGCCGGTCAAGTGCCGGGGGGCGGCGTCGAAAATGACGCGGGTCTGCGGGGTCCGCGGTACAGTCTCGATGTTGTCGCCGAAGGAGAGGATCAGGTGGCGGCCGTCGAACGCGAGCAGGCGGCCCTCGCGGGCGCGCGTGCTATCCGGCGGCACGATGGCTACGCTCTCCCCAAGGTGGGCAGCCAGCAGCGACTCTTCGTTCAGGTCGCCGGCGGTGAAAGCCGAGGCGCTCAGTTCAACCGCGTGGTCCGACGAGACGGCGATCGAGGCCGGGTCGATGGTCTTGGGGATGTCCGTGACAATCAGGGAGTTGGCGCCGTCCGCCAGCCCGATTTCCCGCTCTTCCAGCAGTGTTGCCGGCCCTCGCTGGTAAACTGTGATGGATAGGGAGTTGCGGTCGCCCCGGCCGCTGTGGACTTCTTCCGTCCCTTGGGGCAGCTCCTGCTCGGCGATGGAGAGCGGCTCCAGGAACTCAGGGGCGGCCTCTGTCTCCGCGGCGGCGGTATCCGGAGCGGCGTCCGCGGGGGTCGTGGCGGGTTGCGCGGCGGATAACACGGGGAAGAGGGCGATAAGGGCGCTGCCGATGAGACTGAATGACCGTTGCACCGAGACTGCTCCAGTTCATGGATCCTCTTTTCGGCCCTCCAGACTACCATGCTGGATGGCGGGTACGCTGCTGATCGTTGCGGTGCCTGTCACTGCCGGCGATGTCTTCGAGCTCGATCCGGTGACCGTTACCGCGCCGAGGATGGAGGTGGCGCTGCCCGACTATCCCGCCGCGGTGACCGCCGTTGGCCGGGAGCCTTTTGCCGAGGGGCGCGGGTTGGCGTTGGACCAGGGTCTTGACCGGGTGCCGGGGCTTTACTCCCAGAACCGCTATAACCAGGCGCAGGACTTACGCTTGTCGCTGCGAGGGTTCGGGGTTCGGGCGCCGTTCGGGGTGCGCGGGCTGCGTGCTTTCGTCGATGGCGTCCCCTATACCGCAGTCGACGGTCAATCCCAGTTGGATGCCGTCGATCCGTACTTTGTCGAGCGCATGGAGGTGATCCGCGGGCCGTCGTCGGCGCTGTACGGCAACGCCGCCGGCGGTGTCATCGCGCTGACCACGCTGGAGCCGCCGCCGTTCGGCGATGAGTTGGGCGCTCAGATCCTTTTCGGCAGCTACGGGGAGCGCGCCCAGAGGGTGTGGGGCGGCACTGTCGAAGGGCGTTGGCGGAACTCCGTGACCGCTTCCAACGTGGAAATCGACGGGTATCGCGACCACTCCGAAGCGGCGCGGCGGCGCCTCGGTGTCAAGGTGGACCGGGATCTGCAGGGGGGCGAATCGCTGCGGCTTATCGCGACCTTTCTCGATGCGCCCTTTACCCAGGATCCCGGTAGTTTGAGCCGGGATGAGGTGGAGGAGGATCGCCGCCAAGCCAATCCGCGCAACGTAGAGTTTGACGCCGGGGAGGAGTTGGAGCAGCAGACGGGGGCGCTGCTGTGGCGGGCCGAGCCCAACGCGTCCGAGCTGTGGGAGGCGCGGGCCTTTGTCCAGCGCCGGGATTTCGAGAACCGGCTGCCGTTCGAAGGGAACGGCGCGGTCGCCTTCGAACGGTATTTTGCCGGCGTCGGCGGCCGGCACGAGGGGCGCGGGCAGTGGGCCGGGCGGCCGGTCCACTATACCGTCGGTACCGATGCCGAGTGGCAGCGGGACGACCGGCAACGCTACGACAACGATTTCGGCGAGCGCGGAGCGAGGACCGAGGATCAGTTGGAACAGGCGCGGGCGGTTGGCGCGTACAGCCAGGCCGAGTGGGAGGGTGCACCGGGCTGGCGCTTGCTGGGCGGCGCCAGGATCGATTGGTTGCGGCTCACAGTGGACGACCGCTTCGACCACCCGGACCCCGGTGACGATTTCAGCGATCGCCACCAGTTTGCCGAGACGAGCTACCTTGCAGGGAGTAGCTACGCCTACCACCCGGACCACCGGATCTACGTCAACGCGGCCACCTCCTTCGAGGCGCCGACGCTGCGCGAGCTGCACAATCCCGCAGAGGGTGCCGGCGGCTTCAACCCCGAACTCGATCCCCAGCAGGCCAGGTCGGTCGAACTCGGTTTCAAAGGTGGGACGGGGCTGCGGTGGCGGTACGACATCGCCCTCTTCGATGTCCGGGTGGAGGACGAGATCGTACCCTTCGAAAAGGATGGCGTGACCTACTACCGTAACGCCGCCGAAACCCGCCGCCGCGGCGTGGAATTGGGGCTGGAGGGCCGCCCCGTGGACCGGCTGAAGGTGACTGCCGCCGTGGCGTACGGCCGTTTCACCTTCCGCGATCACGTCGCCCCCGAGGAGCCGGGGGTCGCCGGGGATGAGCAAGTGCGCGGCAACCGCATTCCCGGTGTTCCCCGCGCTCACGGCTACCTCGAGGTGGCCTGGGAGGCGCGCGGCGGGTGGCGCTGGTCGGTCGACGCGCGCGCCGCCGAGGGCGTTTGGGCCGACGACCGCAACACTGTGCGCAGCCCCGGCTACACCGAGGTCGGCGTCCGCGCGACCCGCAGCTTTATCACCGCGGCGTGGGAGGCGAGACCCTTTATCGGGATCAATAACCTGTTCGACGAAGAGTACGATGCCAACGTCCGGATCAATGCCGGGCCGGACGACTCATTATTGGAAGAGCGGCGCTACTTCGAGCCGGCGCCAGAGAGGACCGTTTACGCCGGTGTGACCTTCTATACACGGTGACGCCCGACGCCTCAGGCGCCGGCGGTTAACTTGCGGTCGGCCCATTCGAGCACTTGCCGCACCCGCGGCGAGGCCAGCCGTACCGCCTCTTCGTGCGTGACCCACCGGTACTCGTGGTGCTCGGGCCGCCCCAACTCCGGGCTGATCCCCAGAACGATCTGCTTGGTACGCGTCTCGGCGATGTAGTACCGGGCCACCTTGCCCTGGGCGTAAGGGCCAGTCTCGTAGTAGTCCATCCCCCAACGGAAGTCCAACTCCGAGATCCCGGCCTCCTCTTCCACCTCCCGCAATGCGCCGTGCAGCGGCTCCTCGCCAGGCTCCACCTTGCCCTTTGGAAAGTCCCAGTACTGAAACGCGCGCAGCATAAGGTAGAGCCGCTCTCCGTCGGTGAAACGCACGGGAATGACCCCGGCGGAGAGCAGCTTGCGGCGGCGTTGCCTAGGACGATGCCGTGCGCGCCGGTACGTCATGATAGGGCGGTGACAACTCGCGGACGGCGCGGACCATAGCGTCCACATGATCGGGCGGGATCTCGGGATGGATGCCGTGGCCGAGGTTGAAGATGTGTCCCGGTCCCGCGCCGTACTCCCGCAGGCAGCGGCCGACCTCGGCGTGGATCACCGCGGGCGGCGCGTGCAGCACGCAGGGGTCGAGGTTGCCCTGGATCGCCGCCCGGTCGCCGATTTGCTCCCTGGCGTCGGTGAGCGACGTCGTCCAGTCGATGCCGACCCCGTCGCAGCCGGTCTCGGCGATCGACTGCAACCAGGCGCCGCCCCCCTTGGTAAAGAGCGTGATCGGCGTCGCGCGCCCGCCTTCGGATGCGCGAAGGCCGCTGACGATACGTTCCATGTAGGCGAGGGAGAACTCCTCATAGCGGATCGGATCGAGAACGCCGCCCCAGGTGTCGAAGACCATCAGCGCCTGGGCGCCAGCCTCGATCTGCCCCTGGAGGTAAGCAGTCACCGTGTCGGCGAGCTTGGCTAACAGCCGGTGGGCGACTTCGGGCTGTTCATAGAGCATCCCCTTGCAGAGCGAGAAATTCTTACTCGATCCCCCCTCGACCATGTAGGTAGCCAGAGTCCAGGGGCTGCCCGTGAAGCCGATCAGCGGCACCCGTCCGGCCAGGGCGGCGCGGCAGGCCGATACGGCGTCCATCACGTAACCGAGGTCGCGCCGGATGTCGGGAACCGGCAGGGCGTCGATGGCGTGGGCGTCGCGCACCGGCCGTGCGAACCGGGGCCCCTCGCCGGCTTCGAACCCCAGCCCCAGCCCCATCGCGTCGGGTATGGTGAGGATGTCCGAGAAGAGAATGGCGGCGTCTAGGTCGAAGCGTTCCACTGGTTGCAGGGTCACCTCGGCCGAAAGCTCCGGGTTGCGGCACAGGTCCATGAAGCTGCCTGCCTGTTCGCGGACCCGCCGGTACTCCGGCAGATAACGTCCCGCCTGGCGCATGAGCCAGACCGGCGTCCGGTCCACCGGCTGCCGCCGCCATGCCCGCAGCAGGCGGTCGTTTTGAAGTTCAGTGCTGATGATGGCTAAACCTCCATATATTCCAGAATGCCTTTAGCCGCTTCCCGGCCTTCCCACACCGCCGTGACCACCAAGTCCGATCCCCGAACCATGTCTCCGGCGGCGAAGATCTTTGGATGGGTCGTTTGACCAAAGCGGCCTTCCCACCGTGCGGTACGGACCCGCCCCTGGCCGTCCAGGTCGACGCCGTGCCGCTGTAACCACTCGGGCGGACTCGGCCGAAAGCCGAAGGCGATGATAACCCGATCCGCCGGGATGACCTCCTCGGAGCCGGAGACCGGTTCCGGACGGCGCCGGCCGCGCTCATCGGGGGCGCCTAGTTCGGTGCGGACCACCTTGACGCCTTCCACCCGGCCATTGCCGACCACCTCCACAGGTTGGCGGTTCCAGAGGAAGCGTACGCCTTCTTCCTTAGCGTTGACTACCTCCCGGCGTGATCCCGGCATATTGCTTTCGTCACGGCGGTAGGCGCAGCTCACTTTGGCGGCGCCCTGCCGGATCGCGGTGCGGTTGCAGTCCATCGCGGTGTCGCCGCCGCCCAGCACGACCACCCGTTTCTCCTTCATGCCGATGAATTCCGAGCGGTCGCGCTCATATCCGAGCAACCGGTTGATATTGGAAATGAGGTAGGGCAGCGCCTCGTGGACGCCGTCCAGATCTTCTCCGGGGAAGCCGCCGGTCATGTACGTGTAGGTCCCGGTGCCGAGCAAGACCGCATCATACTCTTCTAGCAACTGTTCGAAGGCGATATCGCGGCCGATTTCGACGTTCAGCCGGAACTCGACGCCCATGCCCTCAAGCAACCGGCGCCTCGTCTGCACGATGCCCTTGTCAAGCTTGAACGGGGGGATGCCGAAGGTGAGCAGCCCGCCGATCTCGGGGTGGCGGTCGAAGACCACCGGGTGGACGCCGTTGCGCGTGAGGATGTCGGCGGCTCCGAGTCCTGCCGGCCCGGCGCCGACGACGGCGACCCGTTTGCCGGTGTCGGCCACTTCGCCGGTCGTCGGCCGCCAGCCGCGCCTCACCGCCTCGTCGGTGATGTACTTCTCCACCGCGCCGATGGTCACCGCGCCGAAGCCGTCGTTGAGCGTGCACGCCCCTTCGCAGAGGCGATCCTGAGGGCAGACCCGGCCGCACACCTCGGGCAGGGTATTGGTTTTGTGGCACAGATCGGCCGCCTCGAAGAGGTTGCCCTCGGCCACCAGGCGCAGCCAGTGGGGGATGTAGTTGTGGACCGGGCACTTCCATTCGCAATACGGGTTGCCGCAGTCGAGGCAGCGGGCCGCCTGCGACGCCGCCGCGTGTGGATCGAAATTGCCGTAGATCTCGGCGAAGCGCTGAATGCGCGCGTCGACGCCGAGCTTATCCGGGTCGCGGCGTGATAACTCTAGAAACTGGAAGGGGTTGTCGGACATGGTTCTCCCACTCGTGACCCGTTCCGGGAGGCGCTGTTCAGGCGGCCTTCCTCAGCGTGTCGAGAACGTTGCGCAGGCTGGCCGCCTTCGGTTTGACCAGCCAAAAGCGCGGCAGCCAACCCCGAAAGTCGTCCAGTAGCTCCCGGCCCCAGGGGCTCCCCGTTTTATGCACGAACTCCTCGATAAGGCGCCGCAGGTAGTTACGGTGGGCCTCCATGTTCTCCGCCTGGAGGCGGTGGATATCGATCAACTCGTGGTTGTAACGGTCGACAAAGTGCCGTTCCTCGTCGAGCACAAAGGCTAGGCCGCCGGTCATTCCGGCGCCGAAATTCAGTCCGGTCGGACCGAGGACGCAGACGATGCCGTCCGTCATGTACTCGCAGCCGTGATCGCCAGCCCCCTCCACTACGGCGGTGGCGCCGGAGTTGCGCACGGCGAAGCGCTCACCCACCGTGCCGGCGGCGAACAGCTTGCCGCCGGTGGCGCCGTAGAGGCAGGTGTTGCCCATGATCGGCGTGCCTCGGCCTGCGAACGCGGATTCGGCGGGCGGGTAGAGCGCCAGCACGCCCCCCGCCATGCCCTTGCCGACGTAGTCGTTGGCGTCGCCCGCCAGCACCATATGGAGGCCACCGGCGTTCCAGACACCGAAGCTCTGGCCCGCGGTGCCCGTCAGGCGCAGAGTGATCGGCGCGCCGGCCATGCCCTGGTTGCCGTGCCGTTTTGCGATCTCACCGGAGAGGCGGGCGCCGATAGAGCGGTTGTTGTTCTTGACCGTGTAGGTGAACTCCCCGCCGCTCTTCGCTTTGATTGCGGGTAGGGCGTCCTTGACCATCTGTTCCGCCAGTTCGCCGCGATCGAAGGGGGCATTGGACGGCTCGCTGCAGAATTGCGGCTTGCTGGCGGGCACGCCGCCGTCGGAGAGAATTGGCGCGAGGTCGAGGCGCGCCTGCCGCGTGGCGCCGTCTTCGATGCGCTCCAGCAAGTCGGTGCGCCCGATCAGTTCCTCCATCGTGGCGACGCCGAGCCGGGCCATCCACTCCCGCGTTTCGCGGGCGACGAAGCGGAAGTAGTTGGCGATGCGTTCGGGTGTGCCGATGAAGTGCTTTAGTCGCAGCACGTCGTGCTGCGTGGCCACCCCGGTAGCGCAGTTGTTGAGGTGGCAGATGCGCAGGTACTTGCAGCCCATGGCCACCATCGGCGCGGTGCCGAAGCCGAAGCTTTCGGCGCCGAGGATTGCCGCCTTGACCACATCGAGTCCGGTCTTGAGGCCGCCGTCGGTCTGAAGGCGGACCTTGTCCCGCAGGTCGTTGGCGCGCAGGGTCAGGTGCGTCTCGGTCAGACCGAGTTCCCACGGGCCGCCGGCGTATTTCACCGAGGTGAGCGGGCTGGCCCCGGTGCCGCCGTCGTAGCCGGCGATGGTGATGAGGTCGGCGTACGCTTTGGCGACGCCGGCGGCGACGGTGCCGACGCCGGCTTCGGCGACCAGCTTGACCGAGACGAGGGCGCGGGGGTTGACCTGCTTGAGGTCGAAGATCAACTGCGCCA
>SKJZ01000122.1 GCA_007121755.1 Halorhodospira sp.
GACCGTACGGGGTAGCCGTTACCTCGAAGGCTGATGCGTCCATGGCACGCGCGATGATCGCCCTAATCAGCGGCTCCAGCCGGGGCATTGGGCTGGAGACATCCCGCCAACTGGGGGCCAAGGGGTATCGCGTAGTCATCACCGGACGCGACGGGCTCGCTGGCAAGGCCGCGGCCGACAAGTTGGCCGCTGAAGGGCACGATGTGGTCCACCACCCGCTGGATGTCAATCAGGACGGCTCGGTGCGCCGGATCGCCGCTTTCCTGACCGAAGATCCGCGGTTGGGCCATCTCGATGTGCTGGTCAACAACGCCGGTATCTTTCCGGAGCGAGATCCGCGGACGGGGGCCACCCTTGCGGCCGTCGAGACGCCGTTGGAGACCGTGCGCCAGACCTGGGAGACCAACTGCTTCGGCGCCCTGCGTCTCACCCAGGCCGTCGTGCCGCTCATGCGGCGCGGCGGCTACGGCCGGATCGTCAATGTCTCCTCCGGCTACGGTCAACTCGACCGCATGGGCGGCGGCCTGGTCGGCTACCGCCTCTCCAAAGCGGGGCTCAACGTCTTGACCCGCGTCTTTGCCGCAGAGCTTTGCAACGAGGGTATCCTGGTAAACGCCGTGGACCCCGGATGGGTGCGGACCCGGATGGGCGGCCCCCAAGCGCCGCGAGACGTTGCGGTGGCGGCGGAGGACATCGTTTGGGCCGCGACCCTCAACGACGACGGCCCCACGGGGCGCCTCTTCCATGACCGACGCCCCTTACCCTGGTAGCCTCGGCGCGACGGACCGAAGGTTATACGATCCCGGCGGCTTCGATCGCGCCGCGGCCCAATGGAAACCAAACCCGAGGCGTGGACCATGAGTGACCGAGGCGGACTAACCCACATCAAGGGTACCGGGGAGGCCCATATCGTCGATGTGGGAGAGAAAGCGGCCACCCACCGTATCGCCGAGGCGGAAGGCCGTATCGAAATGGCCGTCGAGACCCTCCGCGCGTTGCGCGACGGCGATCTCAAGAAGGGCGACGCCCTGGGCACGGCACGCATCGCCGGGCTGATGGCGGCCAAGCGGACCTCGGAGTTGATCCCGCTCTGCCACCCGCTGGCGCTGACCAATGTCGATGTGGAATTGACCGTGGATGAGCCGGGCTGCGCCGTCCACTGCCGCGTACGCGCCGAAACGGTGGGCCCCACCGGGGTGGAGATGGAGGCGCTGACCGGCGTCCAGGTGGCGCTGCTGACCGTTTACGACATGTGCAAGGCTATGGATCGCGGCATGTGCATGACCGGGGTCCGGCTGCTGCGCAAGAGCGGCGGGCGTTCCGGGGATTGGCGCCACCCCGGGGATTGATCCACGCTTCGAGGGACCACCCTCAGCGAGCCGAGCCATGGACACCGCGGTTCACATCGGTGGCTGTAACGCCCCGTGGACCCCGCCTACGGCTCGACGATATGACTGACCTTGGCGGCGAGGATGAAGTCGTTTTCGTGCAGTCCGCCGATCTTGTGGGTGTAGGTCTCCACCTCGGCGAAGCCATAGCCGAACCGGATCTCCGGATGGTGATCCTCCGTATTGGCGATCTCCGCCACGTGATTCACGAAATCCGTGGCTTGCGAGAAGTTCTTGAACTTGAAGTGCCGCCTGAGCTTCTTGCCGTCATCCACCAACTCCCAGCCGGGCAGTTGGTTCAGCATCTCCCCGGCGCGGGTGCGATCCATCGGGGGAACCCCGCCCCGGCACGGTTCACAGGTTCTGTCGGTGAGCGTCATGGCGCATTCTCCGGACTGTGTGGGATCCACCGACAAGTCTAGCAGCCGGATACCACCCAAACCGCCCGAAAGTCGTTGACGTTGGTCCGGGTCGGCCCCGTCACCAACAGCCCGTCCACGGCTTCGAAATAGCCACGGGAGTCGTTGTCCGCCAGGCGCGCGGTTCCATCCAACCCGGCTGCCACGCCCGCCCGCCAGATCTCCGGCCCCATGAAGGCCCCCGCGTGGGGGCCGTCGCCGTCGATTCCATCGGTATCGGCCGCCAGCACGTAGATCCCTTCACACCCCCGCAACGCCACCCCCATGGCCAGCGCCAACTCACTGTTACGCCCCCCGTGACCGCGACCTCGGACGGTGACAGTGGTCTCGCCGCCGGAGAGCAGCACACACGGCGTCCGGGCCGGGGCACCGTGGCGGCGGCAGGAGAGTGCAATGCCGGCCAGGGCACGGCCGACCTCCCGCGCCTCGCCTTCCAGCGCATCCCCCAGGATCAGCGGCTCCACGCCATCTTCCCGGGCGGCGCAGGCGGCGGCCTCCAGGGCGTCCCAGGCGGTGGCCACGATGCGGTGTTCCACCGCCGGAGTCGACGCCGAATAGCCTTCGGAATCGTTGCCGTGCAACGGTTTCAGGGGGTAATCCGGGAGCGGGATGCGGTACCGCTGGAGGATGGCGGCGGCGTCCTCAGCGGCGGACGAGACGACCGCCGTCGGACCCGAGGCGACGACGGACGGATCGTCGCCGGGCACATCGGAGAGTACCAGCGTCACTACCCGTGCGGGCGCCGCCCGCCGCGCCAATCCGCCCCCCTTCACCTGGGAGAGGCACCGGCGCACGGTGTTGATCTCCGAGATGGCCGCCCCGCTGCGCAGCAGGGCGCGATGGAGGGCCTGCTTGTCTTCCAGCGTTACCCCCGGCACCGGGGAGACCAGTAACGATGAGCCGCCGCCGGAGAGCAACACCAGGACCAAATCGTCCGGCCCCGCAGTGTCCACCGCCGCAAGGATCTCCCGGGTGGCCGCCACCCCGGCGGCGTCCGGCACCGGATGGCCCGCCTCCCGCACACCGATGGTTCGGCACGGCTCCCCGTGACCGTACGCCGTCACCACAACGCCCGACAGCGGTCCGGGCCAATGGCGCTCCACCGCCGCCGCCATCCGCGCCGCCGCCTTGCCCGCACCAACCACCACCGTCCGCCCCGGCGGCGGCTCCGGTAATGCCGGCGGCACGCAAACCGCCGGGTCCACCGCCTTCAGAGCCGCTTGGAACCAGCGTTCCAGAAGTCCACGAGGGGCACTCTTGTTGCCGGTCATGGTCGCTCCGCATCGAGATCTTCAGGGAACTCATGCTACTGGACGGAGCGTTGCCCGCAATCCCGGTGGCGCGCCTCCCCTCTTTTGTGCTGCAATACCGCCCGACGGAAGCAGGGGTGCCCGCCGATGCGGGCTGAGAGAGTCCCTTGGAACCTGATCCGGTTGATACCGGCGTAGGGAGCTTCCGGGCGCAGAGCCTCCGGGCGGCCGCC
>SKJZ01000277.1 GCA_007121755.1 Halorhodospira sp.
AAACATTCCAGTGCGACAAATCCCGTCCGGCAAAGGCGGCCAAGCGTTCGTTGTACGGGGCGTAGTAGTCCACCAGCCGTGCCCGCAGATCGGCCGGCATCACCCGGTAACGGGAACCGCCGGCCTTTTTGATCCGACGCCGCAGCCAATCGCCCGCCGGGCTCGCCGAGACCCGGTCCATCACCGGCTCTAGGCCAAGTCGCCGCATCCGTCGGCGCAGTTTGGGAAAGGCCGCCGTCTGCACCACCTGCCCCAGCCGGGGGCTCCGATAGTCCGGATCGACCCCCAGGAACTCCAGGATAGAGCGCAAATAGGCGCCGTCGTCCCGCTTCAAGTCGTCGTAGAAGAGCAACAACAGGCGATCCCGCGGATAGTGCTCCAGCAGCGCTTCGATCTGCTCGATATAGCGGCCGCGCTCAAGGATAGCGGGCTCGGCGGCCACCGCCGTCTCGAAATCGGGCCAACCGTGGTGCACCGAACGGCTCTGGAAGTAGCTGTAGGCGCGCTCGACCGGATTGCGCACCGCCATCATCACCCGGATGTCGGGGAAGTGCGCCGCCATCCGCGGCACTGCGTGGGGCAGACAGTAGCCGGTGCTGATCTCGCCCACCGCCTTGTGCTCCGGACGCACGGCAGTGAACTGATCGAGATACCAATCGATCCCCTTGTGGTACGTCTCATCGAAGAAATAGGTCTGCTTGCGCTCCGGCAGAAAGATCTCCGGGTGGCCGCGCAGCGCCTTGTCGACCCAGGTGGAGCCGCAGCGCTGGCAGCCCGCCATCAGGAAGGTGAGCGGCGGATGCGGTTCGCCGGAGCCGGCGGCTCGACCCTTCGCTTGCATCGGATCCATGTCCTCTCCTACAAAAGCGGGCATTTATCAAAAAGCCAACCGTCATTACGAGCGCAACCCAGTCATTGCGAGGGCCGGAGGCCCGCGGCAATCTCCATAAACTGCAGGCACCTAACCAAGGTTTAGCAGAACACCGCCGTCGTGCCGCACGCCGCCATCCCGTCCGCCGGTTGCACCGCCCTCCGCGGACGGGTAACAATCCCCTTTCCGCTCATGGAAATGGAACCTCCCATGAGCGGCATGGAGACCGTGCTCCCAAGCCCTGACGGCCGGAATCAGCCGTCAGGCGCCACCCCACCGCAACGGATTGAACCCGCCATGCGCCCATCGGAAAGCCGCGTCTCCCTCGAAAGCCTGCGCCTGCTGTGGCAACACTCCCCGGACTCCATGTTCGTGATCCGGGTAGAGGGGGATCGCTACTACCTGCACGACTACAACCCGGTTCAACAACGATCCCTCGCGCCCGGGACGGACCCGAGCCGCCCCGTGGACGAGCTCGTGCCGCCGGAGATGTTTGCCGAACTCCGGGAACGCTATCAGCGCTGTATTCAAGAACGCCGACCCCTCAATTACGAGGAGCCCGGTCTCGGTGACGACTACTGGTCGACGCTGTTGATCCCATTTACCGAGGAGGACGGCGGCGTCCGCTATATCGCCGGCGTGGCCCGCAGCATCAAGGATCTCAAACTGGCGGAGGAGGCAACACGGGCCAAGAGTGAGTTTCTGGCCAATATGAGCCACGAGATCCGCACGCCGATGAACACCGGCATCGGCATGACCGAGTACCAACGGGCGCAGATCTTTCAGCCCTTTTACCAAGCCGATGCCTCCACGACCCGGGCGTTCGGCGGGACGGGCCTGGGGCTCGCCATCACCAAGGATCTGGTGGAACGCATGGGCGGAGAGATCCACGTCGAGAGCGCCCCCGGCGCCGGCAGCACATTCACCTTCACCGCCCAATTCGATCTGGGAGCCGACGGCAAACCGGAACACCCCCCGCCGGCGCTGGCGGGGCGCCACGCGCTGGTGGCGGACGACAACGCCACCGCCCGGGAGGTCTTCGTCGGCCCGGCGCAGATCACCGCGCTGCTGACCAAACCGGTCACCCCGTCGACGCTCTACGAGACGGTGATCCGCGCACTGCACGGAAACGGTGAACCGCCCGCACCTCGCTCTCCATCGCCGTGCGGGACGGCCACCGGCCCGTGGCCGGCGCTTCACGGTCTGCACGCCCTCCTGGTAGAGGACAATGAACTCAACCGGGAAGTGGCCCTGGGCCTGCTGGAAGGGGTCGGCATGACCGCCGATACGGCCGCCAACGGCCGCGAATCCGTGGAACGGGTTCTGGATGGAGCGTACGATGTCGTGTTGATGGACATCCAGATGCCGGTCATGGACGGCTACTCCGCGGCGCGCACCATCCGTGCCGACCCCCGCTTCTCCACGCTCCCGATCATCGCCATGACCGCCCACGCGCTGCACGACGAACGGGAGCGGTGTCTCGCCGCCGGCATGGACGACCACGTCAGCAAACCGATCGACCCGGACAGACTGTACCGGACGGTGTTCCACCGGTGCCGGGGGATCGGCGTCTACCCCTCCTTGGCGGCCCGCAACGGTGAGGAGGTGAACGCTACCCAGCCCGGGGACCCCATCGATCTCGTGGTCGCCCTGAAGCACACTGGTGAAGGAGGTCGGTTGCCCATGTTTAAGATCGCCATCATCGACGATGAAGTGCTCTTTCAGACACTCCTGGCGCAGACCCTGGAAGACCTGGAAGAAGAGACCCTGCTGGCGGTGGAAGAGGCCGGCGACGGCGCCACCGGACTGACGTTGGTACGCAACTGGAAGCCACACTTGGTATTTCTTGACATCGTGATGCCATCCATGGACGGCTACCAGGTCTGCCGGGAGATCCGCTCCAACCCCGAGTTGGCCCAAACCACCGTGGCGCTGCTCACCGCCAAAGGCGAGCGGATGGATCGCCGGCGCGGTTTAGACGCCGGGGCCGACCACTTCGTCACCAAGCCCTTCGATCCCGATGAGGTGTTGGCCTTGGTACGCGCCCTCCTGCCACCGACGTAGCCTTCTATGGACTGTTTTCAGCGCGCCGCACAGACCCTCCGGCTCTCCGATCACCTGCGGCGGATGGCGGCGGCCCTCGGCGAGGGGTGGCGCGTGGGAGTGACGGATAGCGAGGGCGTGGCGGTGGCCGGGGATGTACCCGAGACCGCCGGAACGGAGCCGGCAAGCACACCAATCAGACTGGACGGCGCCGCAGTCGGTCGCTTATGGATCGCCCCCCCGACGGAGGCTCAGGAGCCTGCCCAGCCGTGGGCGGACGTGTTCGGCCGGATGATCGAATCAGCCATGCATACGGAGCAAATCCGCCGGGCCGTCACC
>SKJZ01000108.1 GCA_007121755.1 Halorhodospira sp.
CGACCGCCGGCTGACCGCCCTGCTGCTGGAGCCCGATGCCCTGTGGGACGACGACTACCGGGCGCGGGAGCGGCGGGCACGGGAGCAGATGCTGGAGCTGTTCACGGCGGTGCATCAGGCCGCATCGGGGCGGCAGTTGCGCTACCTGGAGCGGCGTCTGGAGTCGTGGCGTTCGGATATGGACCGGCTGGCCTGCGCCGGCGAGGTTATCGGGGGTAGGTACAGATCTGGTCCCCATCCAGTAGCCGCTGGGGAGGCGATGCGTTACTGATCGTGTCAGATCCCTGACGATTCATCGGCGGGAACAAGGAACTCTGCTGCAGGGCATTGCGGCTCAAGAAATTGGTGGTGTAGACTCCTTCCAGATTGCTCCCCCCGTACGGGCTTGCCTTCGTAAGTCGAGGGTATCGTGGTTCTGGCGGGGGGTGAGCATTTCATGGTGGCGAGAGGGGCCGAATTTGCCAACGGGCGGCTGACGCTAGCCGGTGTCCGTGTTCGCATGGCCGGTTCCGCCACGATTCTCGTTTCTTTGGCCGGCAGCGTGGCCGCGGTTGCCGGTGAGACGCCGGACCCATCCGCCGAGCCGGCCCCCCCAACGGCCTCCGAACCCCGCGTGCCGGCCGCCGATGCTTCCCAGCAAACCCAAGCGTGGCAGGAGAGCGTCGCCCGCATCAATCACCTCCTGGCCTCCGGCCGCATTGACGAGGCGGCGGATCTGGCGCTCCGCGAGAGCCGCGAGCACGCTGGTGAGCCGCGCTTCGATTTCGCCGGCGGTATCGCGTTGGCGCGGGCTGATCGTCCCGACGAGGCGGCGCTTTTTTTCGAGCGGGTAGTCTTCCTGCAGCCCGACGCCGACCGGGCGCGGCTGGAGTTGGCGCGGGCGCGCTTCGCCGGTGGGGATTACGACGACGCCGAGCGCCACTTCCGCCGGGTACTGGAGCGCGAGCCGCCGCCGCAGGTAGCGGCGCACGTTGAGCGTTTCCTCGCGGCCATCGAGCGCCGCACCGCGGAGCGCCGGCGGCGCAGCGAGGCGTGGGTCGGTTTCGATCTGGGCTACGACAGCAATGTCCAGGGCGGTGACGACGCCTTCGAGACCGTCATCGGCGGCGCCCCCTTTCGCTTCGACCAGGACAAGGACGGCAGCGGCGTTACGGAGCTGGACGCCGGTTGGCGCCACTACCGCCCGGTGACCGCCCGCCACGCCTGGGAGGTGGAGGCACGGGGCGACTACCGCCACTACCTCAGTGTCGACGACTTCGATCTGCTCACCGTGCGCTTGGCCGGTGGTCCGACGTGGCGCGTTGAGGAGCGCCGTTTCCGCGTGCACGCCGAGTTGGAGGAGGCGCAGCTCGGTGGTGACAGTTTCCGGCGCACGGCGGCGTTGTCCCCTGCGGTGGAGTGGGGCCGGGGCGGAACCCGCTGGCAGGCGACGGGCCGGCTCTACAGCGCCGACTATCCGGAGATCGAGGGCCGTGATTTGTGGGGCGTGACGGCCGGTGGTTCCTTCTCGCGGCGTATCGGCGAGGACGGCCAGACCGCCTTCGGCGGCGTCAATCTCACTGCCGAGAGGGTCCGTGACAGCGACTACGACTACTTCAGCTGCGAGGTTCTCGGGCTGTTCGGCGGTATGGCGTGGCCCCTCGGCGAACTCTCCACGGTTTCCGCCAGCGCCGCTCTGCAGCACGCACGCTTTGCGGAGGAGGCGCCGCTCGCCGAACTCTTTACCGAGCTGAGTGACGATTTCGACGGGGGCGCCGAGCGCTCGAACACGGTGCGCCTCCGGGTGCGCTACGCCTACCGGCTCGACGAGCGTCTGCGCGTGGTCGGCGAGGCGGCGGCTACGGAGAAGTTTTCCAATGTCACTTTACAAGAGTACGACCGTATCGAGGCGCGGGTGGGGGTGCGCTATGACTGGGAGTGAAGGGATGGAACGCCGCAATGGCCGGTACACGGGAATCCGGCTGCTGCTGGTTGTCTTCCTGGTGGTCGGGGCGGGATGGCCGCTAAGGGCGCTGGCCGACGCGGTGGGGGTCGTCCTCGTCACCCGCGGTGAAGTGCTGGCCGCGCGGGAGGACTCGGTGCGGGTTCTCGGCCGGCGCGACGAACTCTTCGTCGGTGACGTCATCACCACCGGTAGCGGGGCGCGGGCGCAGTTCCGGCTCGATGACGGGGAGACGGTGACCCTCTATGGGGAGACGGAGCTGCACATTGAGGCCTTCGAGTTCGATGCGGAGAGCGGTGCCGGAGAGAGCCGAAAGAGCCTGGTTGAGGGCGGTCTGCGGGCGGTCTCCGGCGTGCTCAGCCGGGACAACGAGGTGGAGACGCCGGTGGCGACCATAGGCGTGCGCGGCACCACCTACATGGTGGTCCACGACGCCGCCGAGGGATCGGCCGCGGGCGCCACCGACGGGGTGGTCAATCTGGCCAACGCCCGGGGCACCGACGAGATGGACCTTGGTGAGGAGCAGGACTACCCGTACGGCCGGGTTCGAGATCCCGATGCGCCGGTGGAGGGGCTGTTGGAGCGGCCGGAAGTTCTGGCGCGTCTCGATACCGAGGCAGCGGGGGACGATGACGAGGTCGAGGAGGGAGAGGAGGACGGCGATCGGGAGGACGAAGACGACGCGGAAGCGGAAACCGCGGACGAGGGCGGCGAAGAGGAAGGCGAAGAGACGGACGAGGACGGAGATCTGACCCTCGATGAGCCGGACGGGTTGGATGACGGTGCCGACGAGCCTGCCGGCATTGAAATCGAGGAGGAGTTGGATACCGACCTCCGCGACGATTTGGAGCTCGACGAGCAGGAAGATCTGGATGATGTCGGCACCGGCACCGGCACCGGCACCGGCACCGGGCGGTCGGTATTGGTCACCGGTCCCGACGGGGCAGGAGGGGCGCTCTTCGCTGAAGATCTCTTCTCGGAGAGCGAGTGGAAGTTCGTCGATCCGGACGACCCGGAGCACTACTACGAAAGTAATACCGGCGAGAGCGCCGATTCCGGCGACACATACTCGTGGGGTTACTGGGATGACGACCACCCTGTCTACTGGCTTGCCGCCGCGCCCATGGATGAAACGGCGGTAGACGGCCTGGGCGAGTTGGCGTTCAACTCCTTCGACACGGAGCAGGATCTCTTTGGCATGGCTCGCACCACCGCCGCCGGCCATTTCGACCTCGAGGCCGGCACGGGCGGCGTGGAATTGCTCTTCGATCCGCAACGGGCGACGGTCAGCGGCCGTGTCGACC
>SKJZ01000036.1 GCA_007121755.1 Halorhodospira sp.
GGTTACCGGCAGTGTCGCGACCAGGACGATAACCAGAAAGGCCGCCGCCATTTGGGTGCCGATGCCGGGGCGCAATCGGGAGGGGGCGTCATCGGACATCGTTATACCCCAGCGTTTCGCGCACCACTTCGCGGATCGGTTCATAGGCGGCGCGGCTGATCGTTCCGTAGCCGTCGATGCTGAATTGGCGGAGGATCTCCGCGCCCTCGGGGTCGTCCGCCATACCGATCAGCGCCTTCCGGACCGCCGCGGCGATTCCATGATCGAGATCCCGGCGCGCCACCAGCGGTGTGGAGGGGTAGGGGCCGAGCCGCTCAACGACCCGCAATCGGTCCTCCAGCGCCGGTAGGGCGCTCAGCATGTGGCGGTAGGCGTGGCTGCCGATGCTGGTCCCCTCCACCAACCCGGCTAGCAGCGCGTTGATCGTTTCGGCGTGGTTGTTGACGTGGATCAGTGGATGGAAGAAGGACGTGGCGCTCTCTCCCTGGCGGTTCAGTTCATAAGTCGGGACCAGGGTGCCGGAGTTCGACTGCCGGTCGGAGAAGGCGTACGGCTTGCCGCGCAGATCTTCCAGAGAGCGGTAGGGCGAGTCGGCCCGCACCACCACCAGCGAGTAGTAGACCGGCCGGTCCCCGATCAACGGGGCGGCCAGGAGTCGCGGATCGTGCCGTTCCTGGAGCAGGATGTAGGAACTCCCGCAGATGTAGGCCACGTCCACCGCGCCGCCCGCCAGCCGTTCGGCCATCTCGCGGTAGGTGCGCGTGAAGACGGGCTCGAAAGCGTAGCCGGTGCGGGACTCCAGATAGTCGACGAAGCGGGCCAGGGTTTCCGCGTCGCTGCGCGCCACCACCCCGGTGAAGCCGAGGCGCAGCGTGCCCCTGTGGCCGCCGTCCCCGTCCCCGTCCGCGGCGCGGGCGGCCGGGGTCAGGAGCAGTGGTCCGGCGATCGCCGCGCTTAGCAGAAGGCGCCGCCGCGGGCTGTCCGGTAAGTCTGTCCGTCTCATGAATCCGTATCCGCCGCCATGCCGTGCTTACGCAGCTTCGCCCGCAACGTGTTGCGGGACATGTCCAATTCCTCGGCCACGCGCGTCTTGTTGCCGCCGTAGTGATCGAGGGCCGCCGCCAATACCTGCTCCTCGAACCGGTCGATCAACTCCAGAACGCGCCCGCCGGCGACGGCCTGGGAGATGGCGGCGTGGAACGCCCCGTGGTCGCCGTTGCCGCCGCCGTCTCCATTGACGCCGCGTCTCAGCTCCATATCCAGCGCGCTCAGCGTACCGCTGCGCTCTCCCGCCACGGCCCGGTAGACAGCGTTCCGCAACTCACGGATATTGCCGTCCCAGCGGTGGCGGCCGGCGTCCGCCAAGGCTTCCGGAGTGATCCCCTCGACCTTGGCGTCCAGCTCACGGTTGGCCAACCGGATGAACTCTTCGATCAGTTGCGGGATGTCCTCCGGGCGCTCCCGCAGCGGCGGAATGTTGACCGGCACTTGCGCCAGCCGGTAGTAGAGGTCGTTCCGGAAGTACCCCCCGTCCACCCGTTCGGCCAGGTTCTGGTTGGTGGCGGCGAGGACGCGGACGTCGGCGTGGCGGGGCTCCGACTCGCCCAGGCGGTAGTAGCTCTTGTCTTCCAGAAAGCGCAACAGCTTGGCTTGAAAGGCCATGGGCATGTCGCCGATCTCGTCGAGCAGCAGCGTGCCACCGGTCGCCGCCTCCACCTTGCCGACGGAGCCCTTGCCGGCGCCGGTGAAGGCGCCCGGGCCGTGGCCGAAGAGTTCTGCTTCGAGCAGCGTCTCCGGCAAGGCGGTGCAGTTGACCGCCACGAACGGTCCGCGGGACCGTTCCGAGTGTTCGTGGATGATTCGCGCCGCCACCTCCTTGCCCACGCCCGTTTCTCCGGTGAGCAGCACGTTCAACTCGTTCGCGGCGGCGAGGCCGAGCAGTTTGAAGACTTCCAACATTTGGGCCGACGAACCCATGACCGCCGGTCCCGCGTCCTCGCCGCGGCCCGCCTGGCGGCTGCCAGAGCGGGGGTGCCGGAGGGCGCGGTGGACCGCCTCCACCAATTGCTCCTGGCTCAGCGGCTTGCGCAGCACCTCCGAGGCGCCGCGCTTGGATGCCTCGACGACGTTTTCCGGCGAGGTGTGGGCCGACAGCACGATTACCGGCAGGTCGTGCCCCGCGGCCCGCAGATCGCCAAGCAGCTCCAGGCCCGACTCATTGCCCAAACGGATGTCGACCACCGCCAAGTCGACTCGCTCCACCGCCCGGACCGCCTCGCTGGAACTGGTGGCGGCTAGAACCTCGTAGCCCTGATGGGTCAATACCCGCCGGACGGCGTAGATGATCTCGCTGTGGTCGTCCACCACCAGGATGCGTTCACCCAAGGAGCCTCCCTCCGTGCCATTCAGTTCTGTATCCCTTCCGGGCGTCAGCACCGACCGCCGGAACGGAGTCCACCTATCGGAGCCGCACTTCCTCTATGCGACATGTTGCCGCACTTATGGGCTCCAAGTATAGATGTGATAGGCATAATTGATACCAAGCGGATAACTCAATAAAAATAGATAGTTAAAAAACTACCCTGCAATTCGCGCGGTTAACCTCTGATCGGTTGCGCGCAAATGTTGCGCGATTGGCGTGGTTTGATAACCGCCGGTCAATATTCGAATGCTTCTCGATTAGTTACTGCGCTGCAGCATTCGCCTGACAATCAAAATACGGCCGCGATGAAGGCCGTGCGCAATAGTTGATCGCTCTCCGGAATAATTTTGATCGCCGGAGCGTCACATATAAACCACTCGGATTTACTAGGAATGTTGATAGGACAGATAGTTACGGTCGATCGGGGTCATTGGCACGGCCGTTGCTTGAAAGGGGGCAAGAGGTTATTCGAGAAACGAACTGAGTACCAAAACGGTTCTTTGTTTTGAGTGGTTAATGTCTTTTGTCCGTAATTTAAGAGTAATTAAAAGGAAGGAGGTTTCGTGGCTCTACTGCGAAGGTTTTGGAATCGCCTGCGCCGACCCTCGGCACGGTTCGGTGTGGGAGTGTTGGCCGGTGGGGGTATTGTAGCGGGTATCCTGATAGCGGCCACTTTCAGTTGGGCCATCGAGGCCACCAACTCCGCCGAGTTCTGCTCCACTTGCCACGGCATGCAGTGGGTCCACGCGGAGTGGCAGGAGAGCCACCACTACGCGAACAACAAGGGCATCCGCGCCGAGTGCGCCGACTGCCA
>SKJZ01000098.1 GCA_007121755.1 Halorhodospira sp.
TACCGTAACGAGTACAAGCGCCGGCAGGCGGCGCCGGGGGTGAAGGTGACCCGGCGGGCGTTCGGCAGGGACCGCCGCTATCCGATCACGTCGAGTTGGCGGGGGATCAGTGAGACCTGAAGGCGCCAAGGACTCAACATCAAGCGAGCAAGAAGAGCGGGAGCGGAACGCATGAAGAAGGTCGAGGCGATTATCAAGCCGTTCAAATTGGACGATGTCCGGGAGGCGCTGTCGGATATCGGGATTACCGGCATGACGGTTACGGAGGTAAAGGGCTTCGGACGCCAGAAGGGTCACACCGAACTCTACCGTGGCGCGGAGTATGTGGTGGACTTCCTGCCGAAGATGCGCCTGGAGGTGGTGGTGGCCGACGATGCGGTGGATCGCTGCGTGGAGGCCATCACCGGGGCGGCGCGTACCGGTAAGATCGGCGACGGCAAAATCTTTGTCGGCGACGTGCAGCGGGTGGTGCGGATCCGTACCGGAGAGGAGGACGAAAGCGCGATTTAACTCTGCCCGCGGCTTCGGAAAGCCGCGGGCGGGGGATCGCCGCGCCGGTCTGACTTGCCGAAAGTCTTGAAGCCTCCTATCTCTACTCTACTCGCGCGCCGCTTCGAAGATGGCGGGAGGCGCTTCTCGGAGGCGGTCCATCTCTTGCAAAACCTCGTCGCCCAGGCCGTCCAGCCCCAGCCCGCGGTAGGCGGCGGCGAGCCGCTCCATCGCTCCGTTGACCGCTTCGGTGCCCGGGTAATCGGCGAGGACGGTCCGGGCGCGGTTGGCGGCGGCCAGGTAAGCGCGGCGCTCTAGGTAGAAGTCGGTAATGTACAACTCGTAGGCGGCCAAATGCTCACGCAGCGCGTCCATGCGTTGCCGGGCGTCCTCCACGTATTCGCTGTCGGGAAAGCGCTCCACCAATTCCCGGTAGTCGAGGAACGCACGCCGACGCGGCTCCGGATCGCGGAGGACTTGGTTGACATTGAATAGACGGCCGGGGCCGCCGCCGTCCATCGACTCACGGGCAACGCCGCGCATATAGAGGGCGTAAGCGACGTTCTCGTCCCGTGGATGCATGCGCATGAAACGGTCGGCGGCGGCCACCGCCGATTCCGGCTGGCCCGCCCGGTAGTGGCCGTAGATGATCATCAATTGGGCCTGCAGCGCGTGGACGCCGAAGGGGTAGCGGGCCACCAACTGTTCGAACCGCTCCACGGCCATCTCGTAGTTGCCCCGGCCCATGGAGTCGATGGCCTCCTGGTACAAGTCTTCCACCAACCGTTCTTCGTCGACGCCGCCCCGGCCGCCGCAGGCCGCGAGCGCCAGCGCCGCGGCGAAGACCAGCGCGATGGCGAGAAGCTTTTTCATTGGTAGGTATCCGTGCTCCGACAGTGGTATGACGGCGGCCGGCCGCCGTGAATAGGGTGGTATTGTAACGCACATGGTCGAGACCATCCGCCATGAAGCCCGCATTCCCGATACGCTGTCCGGCCGCCGGTTGGACCGGGCGGTGGCGGCCTTGTTCCCGGAATACTCCCGCAGCAGGCTCCAACGGTGGATACGGGACGGACGGGTGACCGTCGACGGCGGTGTCCGGCGGCCGCGCGATCCGGTGCGCGAGGGGGAGGTCGTGGCGTTGGAGGCGGAACCTGAAACGGAGACGTTCCTCGCCCCGCAGGAGATCCCGTTGGAGATCCTGTACGAGGATGAAGCGCTGCTGGTTCTGGATAAGCCGCCGGGTTTGGTCGTCCATCCGGGGGCCGGGAATCCGGACGGCACTTTGGTGAATGCGTTGCTTCACTACGATCCGGACCTGTCGGTGCTGCCCCGCGCCGGCGTGGTGCACCGGTTGGACAAAGAGACCTCCGGCGTGCTCGTAGTAGCGCGCACACTCGCCGCCCACGCCGCGCTGGTGGATCAGCTGCAGCGGCGCGTGGTCGGGCGCGAGTACCAGGCGTTGGTGGTGGGTCGGCCCACCGCGGGCGGCAAGGTGGAGGGGGCGATCGGACGCCACCCCACGGATCGTAAGCGCATGGCCGTGGTGGAGCGCGGCCGCCCGGCGGTGACTCACTACCGGGTTGCCGAGCGTTTCTCCGCCCACACGTTGTTGAATGTGTGGCTGGAGACGGGGCGGACGCATCAGATTCGCGTCCACATGGCTTACGCCGGCTTCCCGTTGGTGGGTGATCCGGTATACGGCCGCCGCCTCGTCTTTCCCAAAGGCGCCGGCGAGGGCGTGCGTCAGGCGCTGTCCGGCTTTCGCCGCCAAGCCTTGCACGCCCGCCGCCTGACGTTGGTGCATCCGGTCAGCGGCGACGAGATGAGTTGGGAGACCCCGCTTCCGGCGGATATGGCGGCGTTGTTGGAGGTCTTGCGTGGCGGATGAACCGGAGTTGATCCGGGCCGATTGGCCGGTTTCGCCGCGCGTCCGCGCTTTTTGCACCACGCGCCGGGGCGGAGTAAGCCGGCCGCCGCACGACACCTTCAACCTGGGAGCGCATACCGGCGACGACCCGGACGACGTGGCGGAGAACCGCCGCCGCCTGGCCGAGGCGGCCGAACTTCCCGGTGAGCCGCGGTGGTTGCGGCAGGTCCACGGCGTGGAGGTGGCGGCGGCCCATGAGATCGCCGGGCCGGTTGCGGCGGATGCCGCCTGGACCGGGCGTTCCGGCGTGGTCTGCGCGGTGTTGACGGCCGACTGCCTGCCGGTGCTGCTGGCCGCGCAAGACGGGTCGGTGGTGGCGGCGGTACACGCCGGGTGGCGCGGCCTCGTCGGCGGAGTGGTCGAGGCAACGGTGGCGGCGTTGGCGAGTCGGGCTCGGGGACCGCTCTCGGCGTGGCTAGGTCCGGCCATCGGTCCGGACGCGTTTCAAGTCGGCGCCGAGGTGAGGGAGGCCTTTTTGGAGCGTGATTCGGGGGCGGGGGCGTGTTTCCTGCCCGATACGGGCGGGCGGTACCGCGCCGATCTATTCGCCTTGACGCGCCGTCGCCTGTATGCTTGCGGGGTCGTGTCGGTGCGCGGTGGCGGCGTCTGCACTTGGTCGTCGCCGGAGCGTTTCTTCTCTTACCGGCGGGACGGCGAGACCGGCCGGATGGCGACTTTGATTTGGTTGGTGTAGGGGGTTCGAAAGGCTGCTGTCCGGGCGTGGGGGGCTCCCAGCGGGGGCGCTGTAAAGACATCCCTGTACGCTCGA
>SKJZ01000135.1 GCA_007121755.1 Halorhodospira sp.
ATCGCTGATCGTGACTACTGGCAGTTGTATAAGATCGTCAGCGCGGTGGCCGCCCCCGACCATGTGGACGAAGCGGTGGTGCTCGACAACGACGGCCGGGTCCTCGCGCACTCCAACCCGCAACAGCATCCGCTCCTCTCCGCTTGGGAGGGCGCCGGGGACGCGACGGTCGAGGAGATCGCCATTGAGGGCTTCCGCGGCGACATCGGCCGCCTGGTGGTGGCGTGGAATGGGGAGGGAGTGGCGGCGGCGTTCACCCCGGCCCGCCGCTCCATCTTCGTGGTGAGCACCGTCTCCGCGCTGCTGGCGGCCGGGATCGGAGTGCTGATCGCGTATTCACTGCGCGCCCGGCTGACCCGCATCCTGCGCAAGGTCCAGCAGCGGGACACGCTTTCCGCGGTCAACGCGCTGCGGGACGACGGACCGGCGCCACCGGCCCAGCCTTCCGATCAGCTCGCCGCGCTGGAGCACGATCTGGTCGGCGCCGTCGACAAGTTGCACCTGGCGCAGTGGGTGCTCGACCGCGTCGACGAGATCGTACTGCTGGTCGACCGGTCGGGGAAGATCGTCTTCTGCAGCGCGGCCATGCGGCGCACCGGCTGCCCCTACCCCTATTGCGGCGGCGATCTGCGATCAATGCTCCACGAAGACGGCAGGCACCGCGTTTTCGAGCTGCTCGAAAGCGGAACGGGCGGCACCGTGGAGGCCTCGGTGGAGGTCGGCGACCACCTATTCCCGGCCCTGGTCTCGTGCCAGCCCCAGCAGGATATGGCGCTGATCACCATCAAGGATATCAGCGACCTGCAACGGCTCCGGGAGCGCATGAACCGCTTGCACGCCCTCTCCGCCCTGGGGGAACTCTCAACGGAGCTGGCCCACGAGATCAAGAACGACGTGGTCCCCGTCCGCCTCCTCTGCGAGGTCGCCCCCATGGAGCCCGAAGACCGCGAAGCGGTTCTGCGCTCGCTCAACCATATCGACGAACTGGTCAACGACTTCATGGCGTTCTGCCGGGGCGAACACAGCGGCAACGGCGAGACCGCCCCGTTGTCGGAGTTGGCGCACCAGTCCGTCGAGACGCTGACCCACGCCGCCCGGGAGAAGGGCGTCGACCTCCGGGTGGAGGTGGATGCGGAGACGGCGCGGAACGACGTGCTGGTCCCCGCCGGTGGGCTGCGCATGGTCATCGGCAACCTGGTCCGCAACGCCATCCAAGCGGCGCCGAAGGAGGGCGGCCGGGTGCGGCTGCGGGCCCGCCAACGCCGCGCCGGGCTGCAGATCGAGGTAGCGGACAACGGCCCCGGCATCGCCCCGGAGATCCAGGAGCGCCTCTTCGAGCCGTTCGTCACCGACAAGGAGGGCGGCACCGGCCTGGGGCTGGCCCTGGCTTACCGGTACGTGGCGCTGGCCGCCGGCACGATTTACTACCACCAGGGGAGCAACGGCGGCGCGGTCTTCACCGTCATGTGGCCGCTAACCCGCAGGGCACCCGGGGGGCAACAGAAACCGGAACACGCGGACGCCTCCGGAAGCGCCCACCCGGCGCCGCCGGGGTGGCGGTAGTGTCCGGTCAACACCGAAAGACGAAGGCGTAGCCGCCCGACGCAAGCCCCGCAAGCCCCTGTAGTTGTCGGCGCCCAATCGCTGCTCAGGGCGTTCCGAGCCTCACTCCGCGGCGAATTGCGCCGCCAGCATCCGCATCAACGCATAGGTCAGACCGGCCGCGCAGGCCGCGATCAGGATGGAGGTCGAATCGGGGCGCGCATCCACCGCGAGCAACTTGCCCGTCTCCAATACCAACGCCCAGAGCGCGCCCAGCGCCGCCGCCCACAACCAGTGCCGCCCGGTCAGGCGCGGAAGGACACACCACGCCGCCAAACCGACCGGCACGTACATCACCACGGTCATAACGAAACTGAATGCCGCCTCCGTCTGACCCACAAAGTTGTGGTAGTAAAAGGGCAAAAAGCGGAGCCGTTCGAGTTCCGCCCCTACCGCGGCGGCGGTGTTCCACTCCGCCGCAAACACGCCGGTGAGATACATGGTGAAGGCGAGGTAGAGCGGCGTCAGGATCAACGCCCACCAGCGCAGCTCTGGCGCCACCAACCACCGCGGCCGGTTGCGGATCACGACGTACAGCTTCGCTCCGAGCACTACGCCGATCCCGCGCATCACCACCGAGACGCCTTCGGTGATCCCGGAGCGGCTGAAAAGTTGGAGCCCCTCCACCACCAGCCCCAGGACCAACCCCAACAGCAGCGCCAGCAACAGGCTGCGGCGCGCACGCGCGACACGCAGCGCCAGCAACAGGCCGATCGGCAGGGCCGCCACCACGTCCAGCGCCGCCTCGCCGGCGCACCGCCCCCAACCGCCGCACCCCTCCCTTATCCACCAGTGCTGGTTGCCCCGCGCCCAGACATCCCCCAGCGCGGCGGGGGTCACCGCGAAGTCGAACGGAAAGAGCGCCAGCACAGCGTAGAGCAGCAGGTAGATCCACAGTAACGCTTCAAACCCGCGCCGCCCGGAAGAGCGCGCGGTGGCCGACTCCACAAGGTTCCAC
Source organism: Halorhodospira sp. (assembly GCA_007121755.1). GTDB lineage: Bacteria > Pseudomonadota > Gammaproteobacteria > Nitrococcales > Halorhodospiraceae > SKYL01. Next base: position 2,561 of record SKJZ01000135.1, read on the forward strand.
AGCCGCCGCCCCGCGCCCCACCACACCGCCGCCCCCAGCGCCCCGCCGAGGGCGCCGGCGACCACGTCGGTCAGGCTGGAGGTCCGCATCGGCACCGTGATCTGGAGCACCTCGATGCCGAAGGCCAGGAGCGCCGCCACGAGAAACCCACCCACCGCGACCGCGGGCCGGGGCAGCGTGCCCCAAGAGTACGCATTGATAACCGAGGCGAAGAGGAACCCCGCGGGGATCAGGAAGAGGACGTGCCAATCGGCCAGCCCGTTAATGGGGGTGCCGTAGTAGCGCATCGCCAGGACCCGCTCCAGCCACTCGTCCCATGGAGGCGGCTGAAAATTGAACGGTATCAGACTGAGATAGAGGACTAGCGCCACATACCCCAGCGTAATCACCAGCAGCCCGTGGTTCGGCCGCGCGGCGAGCCAACCGACGCGCGGGGCATCACCCCGGTTCATACAGAGAGTCCGCCCATTAGCATTGACACACCGGCGACCCCGGATCGATTTGCCAAAATAGCTCGAAAAACCGGCCGTAGGCGGGGGCGGACCTCCTGGCGGGGGACGCTGTGAATACATCCTTGTACGCTCGACGGCGGCATCCATGCCGCCGACG
>SKJZ01000012.1 GCA_007121755.1 Halorhodospira sp.
AGGTAGCTCTCCACGGCGTGGACCGGAACCCCGGCCATCGGGATCGGCGCGCCGGCCGATTCGCCCCGGGTGGTCAGCGTAATGTCGAGCAGCTTCGCCGCCCGCTCCGCATCGCCGTAGAATAGCTCGTAGAAGTCCCCCATCCGATAGAAGAGCAGGGTGTCCGGATGTTCCGCCTTGATGCGCAGGTACTGCCGCATCATCGGCGTGTGTCCGGGCGCCGGATCTCCGGGCGCCGTGTCCGTCTGCTTCGCCTCGGCCATGGGTTCAGTCACAGTCCAACGGGAGGCCGCCTATGGTACATGACGTCGATCCGCTGCTGGAGCGCGCGACGGCGTTGCGGGAGGCGCTGCTCCGCCGGGAGTGGCGGGTGGCCGTGGCCGAGTCGTGTACCGGCGGTTGGGTGGCCAAGGCGCTGACCGATTTGGCCGGGTCGTCGGCCTGGTTCGAGCGCGGGGTGGTCGTCTACAGTAACGCCGCCAAGTCGGATCTGCTCGGTGTGCCGCCCGATCTCATCGTCCGGCACGGGGCGGTGAGCCGGGAGGTGGCCGAGGCGATGGCGGTCGGTTTGCGGGAGCGGGCGCCGGTGGAGGTGACCGCGGCGTTGACTGGCGTTGCCGGTCCGGGCGGCGGGACGCCGGACAAGCCGGTGGGCACCGTCTGGATCGCCTGGGCCGATGGTGACGGCGTCGAGGCGGAGCGTTTCCTGTTCGGTGGCGACCGCGATGCGGTCCGCCACGCCTCGGTTGCCGCCGCGCTGGATGGGCTCCTGCAGCGGGCTCGCTGATGGGAGCGCGGCGTCTCTTCTACGCCCTGTGGCCGGACGAGCCTGTGTTGGACGGGTTGGCGGCGGTGCAGCAGCGCCACCGGGACGCGGGGCGGCCGGTGCCGCGGGACCGGTTGCATTTGACGGTTCTCTTCCTCGGTGAGGCCGATCTGCGGATCGCCGCCGCGGCAGGGGCGGCCGCCGCGGCGTGGGGCGGGCCATTGCGGCTTGAACTTGATACCCTCGGCTACTTTGCTAAAAGCAGAGTGGTGTGGGCTGGCGCTACGGCTTGCCCGGAGCCGTTGATCGCTCTCCATCGTGCTCTGTACCGGGAACTGCGGCGGTGCGGAGTCCGGGTTGGCCGCTCCCGCCTCGTGCCGCATGTGACGCTTTTTCGCAAGGCTCGTCCGGTGCGGGGCGCGATCACCGAAGTGCCGGAGTGGCGCGTGGACCGGATCACCCTGGTATCGTCCCGGCGCGAGGCTGCGGGTCCGATTTACTCGATGGAGGCGGAGTGGCGACTCGGACGGGGTGGGATACCCGAATGTGATGTGGAATAATCCGGAGTCTTCAACGGGGATTGCGGGCCGGCGGCACGGATGCGAGAGCCGGACTCCCCGGTGTAGCGCCGCAGCCCGCCATCGGGGCAACCCAATTAATTAAGAGCAGGGGCAACGGGAATGGATGACGACCGTAAGAAGGCGCTTGGCGCAGCTTTGGGCCAAATCGAGAAGCAGTTCGGCAAGGGCGCCGTGATGCGCATGGGCGACGCCCGGGCCGTGCGCGGCGACGTGCCGGTGATATCGACCGGTTCCCTGGCGCTGGACACCGCTCTGGGCATCGGCGGCGTCCCCCGGGGGCGGGTCGTGGAGATCTACGGACCGGAGTCGTCCGGGAAGACGACGCTGACGCTCCATATCATCGCCGAAGCTCAGAAGGCGGGCGGTACCGCGGCCTTCGTCGACGCGGAGCACGCCCTCGACCCCGACTATGCGGAGAATGTGGGGGTCAACATCAACGATCTGCTCGTCTCGCAACCCGACACCGGGGAGCAGGCGCTGGAGATCGCTGACATGCTGGTGCGCTCATCGGCGGTGGACGTGGTCGTGGTGGACTCGGTGGCGGCACTGACGCCGAAGGCCGAGATTGAGGGCGAGATGGGCGACTCCCACGTCGGCCTCCAGGCGCGGCTGATGTCGCAGGCGCTGCGCAAGCTAACCGCCAACATCAAGCGTTCCAACACGCTGGTCGTTTTCATCAACCAGATCCGGATGAAGATCGGCGTCATGTTCGGCAGCCCCGAGACCACCACTGGCGGTAATGCGCTGAAGTTCTACTCGTCGGTGCGCATGGATATCCGCCGTGTTGGCGCGATCAAGAAGGGCGACGAGGTGCTCGGCAACGAGACCCGGGTCAAGGTGGTCAAAAACAAGATGGCGCCGCCGTTCAAACAGGCGGAGTTTGAAATACTCTACGGCGAGGGGATCTCCCGCGAGGGCGAGATCATTGAACTGGGCGTCCAGCACGGCCTCATCGAGAAGGCGGGCGCCTGGTACAGCTACAAGGGCGACCGCATCGGTCAGGGTAAGGACAATGTCCGCCAGCACTTGCGCGCCCATCCGGAGATCGCCGCCGAGATCGAGACTGGGATCCGTGAAAAGGTGATCAAGCCGTCGGCGGATCGGGCGCCGGTGGAGGAGCCCGGCGAAGGGTCTTGAATTCGGACGGCTCCCGGGACGGCGAAGCGGCGCGGGAGCGCGCGCTGCGGCTGCTGGCGCGGCGTGAGCATACGCGTCGCGAGCTGACCGGCAAGCTCGGGCAGCGCGGCTTCGACGGCGAGGTCATTCGCCACACGCTGGACGATCTGGAAGCTGAGGGGCTTCTCGACGAGCGGCGGTTCGCCGAAGGCTTCGTCCGGTCCCGTCTTGATCGCGGCCAGGGACCGCTTCGCATACGCCGGGAGTTAAGCCACCGCGGGGTCGACGGCGCGGTGGCGGAGGAGGTTTTGGGCGAGGCCGGAGTCGATTGGCGCGCCCGCGCGCGCGAGGCGCGGGCGCGGCGTTTCGGATCGGCCGTCGCGGCCGATCGCCGCGAGGTGGCGCGTCAGGCGCGTTTTTTGGAACAGCGGGGCTTTACACCCGATCAGATACGCGCGGCCTTATCGGGCGCGTGGGACGACGACTAACGGAGCGACCGGATCCACATGGGCACAATGACCTCATCACAGTTGCGTGCGGCCTTTTTGCGCTTCTTCCAGGAGCGTGGGCATGAAGTGGTCCCCAGCGCCTCGTTGGTGCCCGCCAGCGATCCGACGTTGCTATTCACCAACGCCGGTATGGTGCCTTTCAAGGAGGTCTTCCTGGGGCGCGAGAAGCGCCCGTACACGCGGGCGACCAGCAGTCAGCGCTGCGTGCGCGCCGGCGGCAAGCACAACGATCTGGAGAATGTCGGCTACACCGCCCGGCACCACACCTTTTTTGAGATGCTGGGTAACTTTTCGTTCGGGGACTACTTCAAGCGTGACGCCATCCATTACGCCTGGGAGTTTCTGACCGGCACCATTGGCCTGCCGCCGCAACGCCTCTGGGTCACCGTCTACGAGGAGGACGACGAGGCGGCCCGGATCTGGTTGGATGAGATCGGTGTTGATCCGGAGCGTTTCAGCCGCATCGGCGCTCACGACAATTTCTGGTCGATGGGCGATACCGGCCCGTGCGGCCCCTGTTCGGAGATCTTCTACGACCACGGCCCCGAGGTGGCCGGCGGTCCACCCGGTAGCCCTGACGAAGAGGGCGACCGTTACATTGAGATCTGGAACCTGGTTTTCATGCAGTACGACCGGGATCGGGACGGCAACCTTACGCCGCTGCCGAGCCCGTGCGTCGATACCGGGATGGGGCTGGAGCGGCTGGCAGCGGTGATCCAGGGGGTCCACGGCAACTTCGAGACCGATCTGTTCACGCCGTTGCTCGACGCCGCCGGGGGGATCGCCTCGTGCAGTGACCGGGACCGCCCTTCACTGAAGGTGGTGGCCGACCATATCCGGGCCTGCTCGTTCCTCATCGTCGACGGCGTGCTGCCGTCCAATGAAGGGCGGGGGTACGTGCTGCGGCGGATCATCCGGCGCGCCGTGCGTCACGGATACCAACTCGGAATAGACCGGCCGTTTTTCTACCGCCTGGTGGAACCGCTGGAGGCGGTAATGGGTGATGCCTTCCCGGAACTGGCCGAGCGCCGCGCGTTCGTGGAGAAAGTGCTGCGCCAGGAAGAAGAACGCTTCCGTGAGACCCTGGAGCACGGCATGCAACTCCTGGAGGAGCACCTCGCCAAGACTTCCGGCGAACGCGTCGACGGCGACCTGGTCTTCAAGCTCTACGATACCTACGGCTTCCCGTTGGACCTCACCGGCGATATCGCCCGCGAGCGTGGCCTGACGGTCGACTACGACGGTTTCGACGCCCGCATGGAAGAGCAGCGGCAACGCGCCCGCGCGGCCAGCCGCTTCTCCGCCGGACAGGGCGAGGCGGTGGATGCCGGCAGCAGCCGATTCACCGGTTACGAGAAGCTGGAGGACGTCGGCCGCGTCCTCGGTATCTACCGTGAAGGGCGCTCCATCCAGCGTCTCGCTGCCGGAGAGGAGGGGATGGTAGTGCTCGACAACACTCCGTTCTATGCCGAATCGGGCGGCCAGGTGGGGGATAGCGGGGATCTGTTGGCCAACGGCCTGGCGTTTACCGTCGACGACACCCAAAAGTACGGAGAGGCTCACGGCCATCTGGGCCGCATCGAGATAGGCGAATTGGCGGTCGGCGACCAAGTGACCGCCCGCGTGGACGGCGAGCGGCGCGCCGAAACACGGCGCCACCACACTGCCACTCACCTACTGCACGCCGCGCTGCGCGAGCGTCTTGGTGATCACGTCCACCAACGCGGCTCGCTGGTGGCCCCAGATCGGCTGCGTTTCGACTACGCTCATTATGAAGCGCCCTCCGAAGAGGAGGTGGCTGCTATCGAACGGAGGGTCAACGAGTGGGTGCAGGCCGACGTCGCGGCCGAGGCCCGGGAGATGGGCTACGACGAGGCCATCGGCTCCGGGGCCATGGCGCTCTTCGGCGAGAAGTACGGCGACACGGTCCGGGTGTTGCGGATTGGTGGCTACTCTACGGAACTGTGCGGCGGAACACACGTCGAACGGACCGGGGAGATCGGATTGTTCAAGATTGTCCAAGAGAGCGGAGTGGCCGGCGGCGTGCGCCGTATCGAGGCGGTGACCGGCAAGGCGGCCCTCGATTGGGTCCAGGACGCTGAGCGCCGGCTCCGGCGGCTGGGCGGCGCCCTCAAAGCGAGCCCCGAGAACCTCGTCCTCAAGGTCGAGCAACTGGTCGAGCGGAGCCGGAGCCAGGAGAAAGAGTTGGAGCGGCTGAAACAGAAGCTCGCCACCCAGGCCGGACGGTCGTTGGTGGACGAGGCGGTGGAAGTCGCTGGCGTGCGGGTACTCGCGACCCGCGTGGAAGGAGGGGGTAAAGGCCTGCGCGAGACAGTGGACCAGCTAAAGAACCAACTGGGCAGCGGGGTGGTCGCTCTCGCGGCGGTGGAGGACGGCAAGGTTCGTTTGGTCGCCGGTGTGACAAAAGACCTCGTCGGCACCATGCCGGCGGGGGATTTAGTGAACCATGTCGCAGTTCATGTCGGCGGCCGCGGGGGCGGCCGGGCGGATTTCGCCCAGGCGGGAGGTACTGATCCGGCGGGCGTGGACGATGCGTTGCGCGCTGTCGCTGAGTGGGTCCGGGGGCGTGCGGGTTAAATATTCGCGTTTTCATATCGGAATGCAGGGTATTTCAATAGGGGTGCCGATTGTTGTTTAATTGGCGCCGTTTCGGGAGTAGGGATACATGGCGCTAGTTGTAAAGAAATTTGGTGGAACGTCGGTGGGGTCGACCGAGCGGATCGGGGCCGTCGCCGATAAGCTCAAGGCGAGCCGGGACGCCGGGGACGACATCGTGGTAGTGGTCTCCGCGATGAGCGGCGAGACCAACCGGTTGACCGCTCTGGCAGAGGGGGTTCATCCCAGCCCGCCGGCGCGGGAGCTGGATGTGCTCCTCTCTACCGGCGAGCAGGTGACTATCGCGTTGTTGACCATGGCTCTGGAGGCGCGGGGCTGTCCGGCCCGCTGCTACACCGGGGCGCAGGTCTGCATCCTCACCGACAGCGCGTTCAGCAAGGCGCGCATTCAGGAGATCGACGACGAGACCATCCGCAACGACCTGGGGCTCGGTCGGGTCGTGGTGGTCGCCGGCTTCCAAGGCGTCGACGAGACCGGCGCCATTACCACGCTCGGCCGGGGCGGTTCCGATACCACCGCGGTGGCGCTTGCCGCCGCCCTGGGCGCGGACGAATGTCAGATCTACACTGATGTGGACGGCGTTTATACCACCGATCCGCGTGTAGTGCCCGAAGCGCGGCGGCTCGACCGGATCACCGTGGACGAGATGCTGGAGTTGGCCAGCCTCGGCTCGAAGGTGCTCCAGATCAGGGCGGTGGAATTCGCTGGAAAGTACAAGGTGCCGTTACGGGTCCTCTCCAGTTTTGAAGAAGGCCCTGGGACGTTGATTACCTATGAGGAAGAGGGTATGGAAGAGCCGCTCATTTCGGGGATCGCCTTCAACCGGGACGAAGCAAAAGTCGCGGTTCTCGGTGTATCGGACAAGCCGGGCATTGCTGGCAGTATTTTGGGTCCGGTGGCCGATGCCAATATCGAAGTCGACATGATAATCCAAAATATCGGTCATCACGGTCTGACCGATTTCACGTTCACCGTTCATAAGCGCGACTACGAGACTACCCTGGATCTAGTGCGCCGAAACGCGGAACGGTTGGGCGCCCGTGAGGTTGCGGGAGACGACAAAATCGTCAAGATCTCACTGGTCGGCGTGGGTATGCGCTCTCACGCCGGAGTTGCCAGTACGATGTTTAAAACGCTGTCAGACGAAGGGATCAACATCCAGATGATATCCACATCGGAGATCAAGATCTCGGTGGTGGTGGATGAGAAGTACCTGGAGCTTGGCGTCAGGGCTTTGCATAAGGCCTTTGAATTGGCGGAGGCACAGCCTGTCGCCGAGGAAGAGTGCCGCTGAATGCAGTTGTGACTCCAGGTGGACATGGGCCCCCGGTCCACACATCAGCAGGATGCATTCGGTGCGCCCGCCCGGCATTGGGGCAGCGGCCGGATCTTTCAGAATACGAGGAGTGTAATCAAATGCTGATACTCACCCGGCGAGTGGGAGAGACTCTGATGATTGGTGACGAGATCAACGTCACCGTGCTCGGTGTAAAGGGAAATCAGGTGCGCATTGGCGTCAATGCGCCGCGGGATGTCTCGGTGCATCGAGAGGAAATATACGAGCGTATCCGCCACGAGCGCGAGAGCGGCGTGCATGCGGAACCACCGGGCTCCAAAAGGGGTCCGGAGGACTGACCGGCGCCGCACCGGATCTCCGTCCCGGCCACGGCGAGAGAGGTTGGGGTTTACTGTGAAGCGTATAATCGCTTAGGGTAACCCGCCTGGAGAGATGGCCGAGTGGCTGAAGGCGCTCCCCTGCTAAGGGAGTAAGGGCGAAAGCCCTTCGAGGGTTCGAATCCCTCTCTCTCCGCCATTTATCTGCATAAAGCAGAAGTTGGAACAGCCAAGGACGGCGTGTCCCGCACCTCTATCCGTATCCTTGGGCGCCCCCCTGCCGGGTATGCATTACGCGCTTCGATAATAGATAGCCGGACCGCCGGTCTCTCAGCCCCCCAGTCCCGCGTGGATGGCCATTTCGCGGTCGTGCCGATCCGCGGAAGGATCGGCGATGGCCGGGATCATCTCAATGGCGGCGGCGATATAGTCGGCCGGCAAGCCTTGCTCCAAGGCCCCCCGCAGCACGTGCTCCTTGTACCAAGTGTAGGGCTGCAGTGCCGAGTCGATGTGGAGCGCCTTGTAGGTGAATGCGGTCAGCGGCTCGCCGCCGATGGTGAACAGCGCTTCGTCCCGGCGCTCGTAGCGCGGTCCCTCGGCCTCGTCGAGCCGGGGCAGTTCGGCGGCATCGAGCCGAAATACCGCCCCGTAGACTCGGTCTGACGGTGTGTGGGTCCGCACTACATCGCACTTGGCTGAGCCATCGATACCGGCCTTGTGGAAGGCGAGCCGGTGGCCCGGCAGGTAGCCAACCGACAGCAAGCGTGCCGAGGGTACCCGCGCGCGCAGGCGCGGCGTAGAGAGGTTGGAGCCGTAAGCGAAGTAGTGGAGAGTAGCCATGGTCGCTGAGTATCTCAATAGAGGCCCGCGGGGCCAACTATTTGGATGGCGACCGTTAAGCTCCCATGGGTGGATTTACGGCGTCCTGAGCACGCGCCGGCATTGTCAGTCTTGACGCTGGGGCCCGTCCGCTTGATAATTGCGTCTTCTTTGCGCCGGTAGCTCAATTGGATAGAGCATCTGACTACGGATCAGAAGGTTGGGGGTTCGAGTCCTCCCCGGCGCGCCATAGCATATGGAAGGGTCAGGCGATCTGCTTGGCCCTTTTTTTTGGTCCGGTTCCGCCACCCGCCTACCGGCGCGTAACTCCGTCGATAACGGCGGGCGGAGAAGAGGGTAGCGAGCCGTGCGCGGGTTGTTAACGAGCCTGTTCATCGGGGCGGCCGTTGTCTACGTTGCCTTCGGTCTGCTGCTCTATATCTTTCAGGAGCGCATGGTCCACCTGCCACAGATTCCGGGGCGGGAGATTACCGCGGTGCCCGGAGATCGGGGAATGGCCTGGCAGGAGATCGAGATCTCGGCCGCGGATGGGACGCGCCTCCACGGCTGGTATATTTCGGCGGAGGCCGCGCGCGGGACGCTGCTCTTCTTCCACGGCAACGCCGGTAATATCTCCCACCGGTTGGAGTCGATCCGCATCTTCCACGACCTCGGCCTCGACGTGGTCATTTTCGACTATCGCGGTTACGGACGCAGCGAGGGCCGTCCGACGGAGGCGGGTTTGCATCGGGACGCCGTGGCCGCCGCGGAGTGGGTCTATGAGTCCTTGGGCGCCGATCCGGCGCGGACGGTCTACTTCGGCCGCTCCCTCGGCGGCGCCCTGGCCGCCTACGCGGCCAGTGACCGCCCACCGGCGGCGCTGATCCTGGAGTCGACCTTCACCTCGGCGGAAGATTTGGCGGCGGATCTCTACCCGGTCTACCCGGCCCGTTTGCTCACCCGTTTGGAGTACGCGACCGCCGACTACCTGCACGGGGTCGAGCGGCCGGTGCTCGTGGTCCATAGCCCCGACGACGAAATCATCCCGTTCCGCCACGCCGAAGGTCTCTTGGAAGCGGCCGGCACGGGGAGCGAGTTGCTCCGTATTCGCGGCGACCACAACACCGGCTTCCTGCGCAGCGGATCCCTCTACACTGACGGTTTGGACGCGTTTTTCGAACGTAGTCTGGACCGTTGAGCGAAACACCGCCGGCTCTCCGGTGTTAGACTACAGCGGTTTGCGCGCGCGTTGTCAGAGATGGAGTCTATGGCCAACAGAGACTTGTTACGGCTGCTCGTCGTCGCCGTCCTCCTACTGGGGATGGCGTCTCCAGCGTCGGCTCGGCTCTACCTGGGCTTGGGCGCCGCCTATTGGGAGCTGGATGACCGCGGCCAACGTGAGTGGAGCGATTTTGCGCTTGGCGGTCTCGTCGGCGTCCGCATCAATCGCAACATAAGCGTTGAGAGCCGCCTGATAAAGGGGGGCAGCGATACCGATCTGGGGCGGGAACGCGAGCTGGAGTGGGCGCACAGCACGCTCGTGCGGCCGGTTCTGCCCTTGGGCTACGACAGCAATCTCTATGTGTTGGTCGGCGTCACCAGCTTCCGGTTCAGCAGCGGCAGCGGGGGGCCGGTGTGGCACGCCACCGAGTTGGAGCCCACCTTCGGCGCCGGGTATGAGTTCATGGTCGGGCGGCGGTCGTTCTTCGGTGTGGAGTATGTCCAGTACTCCGGTACTTCCCGGGCCACGTTCCGCTCTGTCAATGCGGGGCTTCGCTGGCAGTTCGAATAACGGCCTCAGGCTGATACGTCGACGTATTTTCCGCGGTGGTCGCCGGAAGATTGGGCGTCGCCGTCGCCCGATCGGTTGCGGGCGATCTTCAGCTTCTCTTTGAGGACACCGGTCTGATCATCGAGGGCTTCCAGGATGCGCTCCTGGGCTTGGTGGCCCTTGTACGCGCCATAGAGCCCCGCGCCGATGGTTAAACCGTTGACTAAGTCCATACCGTATTCGTCTTCTCCGGGGCCCGTAGATGGAGCGGAAGGGTCTTCGCAAAACCTGCGGACGTGCGTCAGGATAGCGGGCTTTACCCCTATCCGGTTATCGGCCGGGCGGCGGCTTTTCTCCAGTCCCGCTGGGGTCTTTCCCGCCAACATCGCCGAGGAACTGGCGGAAGCGCTCCGACGGGGGCTCCGGTAGCAGCCGGCCGGGCGGTCCGTCGTGGACGATCCGTCCCTCGTCCATAAAGATAAGCCGCGTCGCCGCTTCGGCCGCGAAGCGCATCTCGTGGGTGACGATCAACATGGTCATCCCTTCCTTGGCGAGGCCTTGCATCACCTGGAGCACTTCGCCCCGCAACTCCGGGTCGAGGGCCGAGGTCGGCTCGTCGAAGAGCATGACCTTCGGGTTGACGGCCAGCGCCCGGGCGATGGCGACGCGCTGCTGCTGGCCGCCGGAGAGTTCGCCCGGCAGGTGGTCGGCGCGGTCGGTCAGGCCCACCCGTTCCAGCAGGCGGTCGGCGATGCGCCGTGCTTCCCGGCGGGAGACACCCCGCGCCTTGCGCGGCCCAATCGTGACATTCTCCCGGGCGGTCATATGGGGGAAGAGGTTGAACTGCTGGAAGACCATGCCGGTCTCCCGGCGCATGTCCCGTTTGCTGACGCCCGGCGCGCCCAGCCGTTGTCCGTCCACTTCCAACGTGCCGGAGGTGAGCGGTTCCAAGACGCTGATGCAGCGGAGCAGGGTGCTCTTTCCGGAGCCGGACGGGCCGACGATCACCACGACTTCCCCCGGCTCCACCGTCAGGTCGATATCGGTCAGCACGCGGGTGCCGCCGAAGTCCTTGGTCAGCCCCCTGCATTGGATCAGGCTCATAGGATCGGCATCCTGCGTTCGATCAGCCGCATGATCATGGCCAGCGAGAAGGTCATGATCAGGTAGAAGACAGCCACCGCGGTCCAGATCTCCAGCGCCCGGCCCGTCTGGGCGGTGAGCTGTTCCCCTCGCTGGGCCAGTTCGGCGACGCCGATGACGAGGAAGAGTGCCGAGTCCTTGAGGCTGATGATGAACTGATTGCCCAGCGGGGGGACGGAGCGCCGGAGGGCCAACGGGCCGACGATGGTGAGCAGGATCTGGGGGTACGACAGCCCTAAAGCGAGGCCGGCGTCGGTCAGGCCGGGGTCGATGGAGAGCACTGAGCCGCGGACGATCTCGGTGATGTAGGCGCCGGCGTTCAGGGCCAGGCAGAGCGAGGCGGCGGCGAAACCGGACAACGCGATGTCCAGGGCCATGGGTAGGGCGAAGTAGATGAACATGGCCTGCACGACGATGGGCGTCCCCCGGATCAACGAGACGTACCCGAAGACCAGCCAGCGCACTATCGGTATCCGGAAGGCGAGGATCAGCCCGCAAAGGATGCCGATGAGCATCCCGCCGCCAATGCCGAGTAGCGTGATCTGGGCGGTGAGTTGGGCCCCGGCAACCATCTGGGGCATGGCGTTCCAGACGACTTCCCAGCGGAATTCCATAAGCGGTGTGGTCAGCGCGGGCTGGGCGGTTCGCCGAACCACCTTTCGTAGAGGTCGGCGTACCGGCTCTCTTCCATCATCCGGAGCAGCGAGATGTTGAAGTCGTTTCGCAGCTCGCTGCCCCGCGGAAAGGCCATGGCGTA
>SKJZ01000150.1 GCA_007121755.1 Halorhodospira sp.
GCGGCGAGCAGTACTTTAGCGCCAAGCCGGAGGGGTCATTCTATGCCGATGAGGTGATCGGCCAGACCGTCAAGCACCGCCAATCGGATGAAGACGTCGGCGAGATCGCGGATCTGGTCATTGGTGACGACGGCCGCATCGTTGGCGTCGTGGTCACGACTGGCGCCTTCCTGGGGCTCGGCGGACAGGAGGTTGGTTTGAACTGGGATCAAATTGAGCACTCCATGGAAGATGACGAATCCGTGTTCTTCGTAGACATGGACGAGGAGACACTGCGGAACGCGCCCGAACACAAGCGCGAGTGACCCAACCACAACCAACGAACAGCCGACGGGGGCACGATGTGCCCCCGTCGGCTGAACACCGCAGCAAAGAGGATACGACTATGTCGATCAAAGCAAGCGGACACGAGACCACCGATCAGGTTGCGGGCAAGGCGCATGAAGCCGTGGACAGGGCCGCCGAGACCGCTGGCAAGGCCGAGGAGTACACGCGGGAGCACACATCCCACGCCGGTGAGCGCGTGCGCGAGGCGGCAGCCGACGCGCACCGGCGGGCCGATGATGCGCTCGATCGCGTGAACTGCTACGTCCGCGAGAACCCGCTGATGTCTATTGGCGTCGCCTTTATAGCTGGTGCGCTGTACGCATGGCTGACCCGGCGCAGGTAACGCGCGGCGTGCAGAGCACCGAAACAGGCGGCGTGACGCGAGGCGACCGGCAGGAGCACGAACCGGAACGCACCTGCGGCGATGGGGAAACAGAAAACGGCAGCGCGTTCGCCGATGTCGCCACCCTGTTTGCCCTGATCGGTGCATCCGTTCGGGATGCCGCCCGGCTCCTGGGCCTGGAGACGCGTCTTGTCGTCAAGACACTCGCCATGATGGCGGTGCTCGGTCTGGTGCTCGGGCTCGTGATGGTGGGAATCTGGCTCTCCATCACGCTTATTGTCGCCGCCGGGCTTTACGAATACACCCGCCTGGGCATGACGCCGAGCATTGCCGCCGCATCACTGGTCAACGTGGCCTGTGCCGGAACGCTGCTGCTCGTACTGAAGCGCCTGGCCCGCCGGCTGGTCTTTCCGGAGACCCGCGTTGCGGTGCGAACCCTGCTGGACGATGCGTCCCGCACCCTGCGCCAACAGGAGTAACCGCCGTGCCTTCGCTGGAGGATAGGGTCGCTCACCAACGCGATACTTTGATGGCCCGCGGCCCCGGCATCCGCCTGCACGCGGAGCGGGTCCACGCGCGGCTGCGTCATCCCGCGGTCCTCATCCCCACCTTTCTGGGGGGCGTGCTGATCGTCAGGGGAGCGCCGCCGGTGCTGCGTGCCCTCCCCACGCTCACCGCAAGGCTGGGGCACATCGCGGAGGAACTCCGCAAGCTCGACGCCATCGTCAAACTGATCGCCACACTGTTTCCTATTCGGGTTATTGGGTAGCGCCACGGCATCCACCGGCATGACCCCTCCGTGGACAACCTGTTGAGCGATAACACTTTGGACCCTTTTTTTGCAGTCCGTTTGCGTGGCTCCGCACAGACGGCCGGCCGGCCGGCGCCGATCCTATAGGTACGGTCGCGTCGGCTGACTGCCGTAGTCTCCGCCGCGGCACGGTCCGCGCCAAGTACGTAATGGCGCATAGCAGAAATGCACTTTACAGAATGCAAGCGAGGAACCTCTCATGAACAGACTCAGCACTGCGACAGTAACTCTCTGTCTCCTTGGCGCACTGCCCATCGCAGCGTCCGCACAATCCTTAGTGGTCGGCCCACATGAGGGAGACCGGGAATTCTCCATTTCCGGGACCGGTAGTAGCGACCAGAGTTTCGATAGCGGCACCCTTGGCGTGACCGGCGATCTCGGCTGGTATCTGCGGGATCACATCGTTGCCGGTGTCCGGCAAAGCATCAATTACGCCAGTATCGAAGGCGAAAACATCCAGGACGATTTCTGGAACGGCGCAACCCGTGGTTATCTAAACTATCAATTCCTTGAAAATCAGGCACGGCCGTTTGTTGGCGCCAGCCTCGGCGGTATCTACGGCGACGGCGTCAATGACAGCGGCTTCGCCGGGCTGGAAGCGGGAATAAAGTACTACGTGCTGACGAAGACCTATCTCCTCGCCCGCGCTGAGTACCAGTTCTTCTTCGACAGCACCGACGATGCTTCTGATGCGTTCCAGGACGATGGAGCCTGGGCGCATACGGTGGGGCTGGGTTACAACTTCTGAATCACGGGAGAGTGTTGACGAACTACTGGAACACCCAACGCCTCCGTTGTCGTACCGCCGCCGTCATGTGGGCGTAACGACCAAGGCATCCACCACGCGGCGGCTGGCTGGCAATGGCTCTTCCTTGCCGGCCCGCCGTGTCAGCGCCTCGTTGTTACTAAATCTTATAGAAAGCATTGGTCCTTGCACCGCATCCCGCATAATACCTACCCTGCACTTACTAACTTTACGGAAAGTATTGTCGGGGTGTGTTCCCGGCCGGGCGGCCTCCGGACGCGCCGAGCATCGCACCGATTCGCCGGGAGCGAATCGGGTCGCACGCAGTGCGCCCGAAGCGCAGGGAACCCGAAGGGCGCGTCCGGTGAGCCCGGCCGGGAACACACCCCGACAATACTTTCCGTAAAGTTAGTAACTCGGTCATCAAGACCCACCATAGAGAAGCTCGAAAAACCGGTGTCCGGGGATCTTTTTGTGGGAGCACCGATAACGTGGACACGCCAGCAAGGCCACAACGCTGGACGCTAATAGCCAACCGGCCGGTCTTTTTCAGCTCCGCCGCATTGATCCTGCTCTTTGTGCTCTTCGGCGCCGGGTTCACCGAAACCGCGGGCGGAGTCTTCCGGGCTGTCCAGGGCGGGATCGTCGACTCGCTGGGCTGGTTCTACATGGCCTCGGTGGCGGTCTTTCTGCTCTTTGTGATCGCGCTGGGGATCAGCCAATACGGGGTGGTACGGCTGGGTCCCGACGACTCGCGGCCTGACTTCGGTTACGTCTCCTGGTTCGCCATGCTGTTCAGCGCCGGCATGGGGATCGGCCTGATGTTCTTCAGCGTGGCCGAGCCGGTAACACACTTCAGCAGCCCGCCGGTCGGCGTGGGCGGCACCGTCGACGCCGCGCGCGCGGCGATGGTCATCACCATCTTCCACTGGGGGGTCCAC
>SKJZ01000226.1 GCA_007121755.1 Halorhodospira sp.
AAAGAGGGGGCTATGAAAAAGACCAGGCGCGACCGTCTCGTGGTTCAACTGGACGGCGCCACCCATCAGCTCGACCGGCGCCGGGCGCAACGGCTCCGCGAGCCGGCCGAAGGAACGGCGGACAAGTGGTATCTGACCGACTTCGGCGGCGCGGAGGCGCGCATTCTTCAAGTGGAGGCGCCGCCCCGCTACGCCCACTTTGTTATCCGCCGCCGGCTCAACGAGACCGGCGAGATGGAGACCTCCGATCAGGTCGTCATGCACTGCCGCCGCAAGCGCGGGCCCACCTCCACTGAGGCCATGTTCACGCCGGTGCCCATGGACACTTACCAGGAGGTGCTCAGCGCCGCCGACGAGGACAACGGGCAGAACCTAGTCTTCCCGCTGAACGAGCTATTGGTCGCCGCGCTGCGCCGATACGCCCCGTCGGAGGTCGCGGCGGTGGTCTTCCAACACGACCGCCACGTCGATCTGCTCGTCGGCCGCAACGGTCAACCGCTGCGGGTTACGCGGCTCTCGGCTTACTCCACCGAGGCGCTTGACGCGCTGGCGCAGTCGGTACGCACCGAGCTGGAGAACATCGAGAACGAATCACGCCTCCACATCCAGCGGATTATCCACTTCGGCTGGGCCGAGGCCGGCGCCCGGGGCGGCCTGAGCGCCGGCGGGTTCGGCGGCGAGGAGAGCGGCGACACCACCGGCACCGAAACCGGTACCCACACCGGCGTCGGCCAATCGTTCGGTGTCCGCGTCGCCGACCACCAATTGGAGAATGTGCTGGGGTCCGAATGGGTCCGTGTGCTGGCCCGGGATCTCGATATCGCGTGCCACGTCGTGCCCCCGCGCCGGTACGAGATGGACGGCGGCGGCAGCATCGTCACCTCGCTGCCCGCGGTGGCGGAGCAGCTCCAGTTGAGCCGCTCGATTTCGCCGTCGGCCCACCTGTGGGCTTATCGCGCTCAACGCGCGGCGCCGTGGACCGCCGCGGCCAGTTGGCTGGGGGTCGCCCTGCTGTTCAGCGCCACGGTCTGGCTGGGAACCCAGAGCGCCCAACTCCATGCCGAACTGGACCGGGTTGCGGTGGAGGGCTCCACGGAGGAGCGGCAGTCGATCCCCCGCCCGCCCGATGAGCACGAGACCATTATCGATTTCGTCAGCGATCTGGCTGCGGTCAGCACCGCGCCGGCGATCCATGACGTCCTTGCCGATATCTCCTACGCCCACCGCGACCCCATCGAGATCGCGTCGGTGGCAGCCGATTACGGCGAACGGGCCACTCCCACCGTCCGCGTGCGCGGGCGCATCGACACCACCTTCGATATCGCCTCGGAGAGGCACCGCCAATTCGTCTCGGCGCTGGAGACTATCGGCTACCGGGTGGTGGCCAGCGAGTTCGACACCGAGGTCGACAAACTGACCTTCGCTCTCGATTTGACGAGGGGGCAAGAGTGAAACCGCGCTATATTTCTTTGGTTTTGGTATCCGTTGCGGCGGTCACGGTGGCGGCCACGGCTTGGCTCGGCGGCCACGCCGCCCTGGGCATCCACGGCGAGACGGCCTCGGCGCGCGCCCAAAGCAGCGGCCAACGTGAGATCCCGCCGCCGGACGAGGAGATGAGCACCCGCATGAGCCGCTACTACGCCGATCTCGGCGGTTTGGGCCGGCCTCGCGAGCGGGAGAGTGGAGGCGAGGTGGTCTTCGAGATCCTCGGCTTCTCGGAGGAGGCGGTTGCCGACCACCACCAGGAAATCCGTCCCCCCGAAGAGAGCTTCGACGAGCACGTGGTGAGCTTGGTCGTCGTCACCCCGCGCCAGCGCTTGGCGGTAATCGACGGCGAGACCTACCGCGAGGGCGACACCATTGCCGGCACCGAGGGCCGCCTACGCACGATCACCGCCGACCGGGTGCTGGTGGCCGGACGCGAGATCCGCCAATGGATCGATGTGCAGGACCCGCTGGAGCGGGAAGTCCAACCCACCGCTACGGCCTTGGCCGACAACGGCGCCCTGGAGCCGGAGCCGGCCGCGGGCGCCGCCGAACCGGCATCGGAGGAAGAGAGCGACCGCCAGCGCCAGATCCGCGAAGGGCTGGAGGCACTCCTGGAGTACCGCCGTGCCGTAGACGAGATCGCCGACGAGTAGCGTAGCTATCCGCGCCGCCCCCCGTCGCTCCGCGCCTCCAACCACATCCGCGCCAACCGCTGCGAGTCGTGCATCTGCTCCGGCCGCAGCCGCACCCCCAGAAGCTCCAGGTTACGCACCGCCTGCCCGTACCCCCGGGCGGCGGCCAGGCTGTACCACGCGTAGGCGCGGACCAGATCCTGTTCGACACCGCGCCCCTCTTCGTAGAACCAGCCGATGGTGTTCTGCGCCCGGACATCGCCCTGCTCCGCGGCGGCCAAATACCAGCGCGCGGCTTCGGTAAAGTTTTGGCTGCCGCCGCGCCCCTCTTCGGCCATCCACGCCAAGTTACGCTGAGCCTCGGCGTGGCCGTCCTCGGCGGCACGCCGATACCAGCGGCGGGCCTCGGTGTAGTCGCGGCCAACACCGATACCGCTCTCATAAGCAGCGCCGAGACTGTTCATCGCATCGGTGTTGCCCCTCTCGGCGGCGCTTCGAAACAACTCGACGGCCCGAACGGGGTCACGCGCCACACCGGTACCCCCTTGGTGCATCGCGCCCAGCGCATTCAATGCCGCCGGCTCGCCCTGCTCCGCCGCCATCTCCAACCAGTGCGCGGCCTCGGTCACATCGCGCACCACTCCCTCGCCGTAGTAGTACATACCGGCCAGTTCGAGCTGTGCGCGGACATTGCCCTGCTCCGCCGCCGCCCGGTACCAATCGAGAGCGCGGACCGGCTCCTCGGGGACGCCCAACCCCTGGTGGTACGAGGCGCCAACTTGCAACTGCGCCAGTTCGTGCCCCTGGTCGGCGGCTTCCCGCAACATCCGCAGCGCCTCCACGGGCTCTTTCTCCACGCCGTCGCCGTGCAACAGACGCAAGCCGTGTTCAAACTGGGCCGCGGCCAAACCGGCGTCGGCGGCTTGCCGCTCCAACTCGATACCGCGGCGGGCATCACGCGGAACCCCCTCCCCGGACAAATAGAGGGCGGACAGCCGCATCTTCGCCTCCGCGTTCCCGGCATCGGCGGCGACGGTATAGAGTTC
>SKJZ01000177.1 GCA_007121755.1 Halorhodospira sp.
CACACCCTTACCGTGGCGCGCGGCCGCCCCGTCGGGCCGCCGAAGCCTTACTGGGAATTAGATTGGGGCCGGGACGGCACGGCAGGCGATCGGGAGGCCGGCGACGAACTGCTGGCGCGCCTGGGGGAGGCGGTCCGCGTCCGGCTAATGGCCGACGTGCCGCTGGGAGCGTTTCTCTCCGGCGGTGTCGACTCCAGCGCGGTGGTGGCGTTGATGAGTGAGCAGTCCGGGGATGCAGTGCGTGCCTGCTCCATCTCCTTCGGCGATCCGCGCTACAACGAGGCGGCCTACGCCTCAGCGGTGGCAGAGCGTTACGGGGCGCGCCACCGGATCGAACAGGTCGATCCGGAGCGGTTCGAATTGCTCGATACCCTGGCCGGTCTCTTCGACGAACCGTTCGCCGACAGCTCGGCGCTGCCGACCTACGAGGTCAGCCGCGTGGCGCGCCAAGGGGTGAAGGTTGCGCTCTCCGGTGACGGTGGCGATGAGATGCTGGCGGGTTACCGGCGCTACCGGGGCTATCTGCGGGAGGAGCGCCTGCGCCGCCTGTTGCCCCAGACTGTGCGCGCCGCGCTATTCGGTCCGCTGGGGCGCCTCTATCCCAAGGCGGACCGGGCGCCGCGCCCGCTACGCGCCAAGGCCACCTTCGAGGCACTGGCGCGGGACGCGGTCGCCGGGTACCTGCGCAGCGTGGCGGTGGTCGACGACACCACCCGCGCCCGGCTCTTCTCCGCGCAGACGCACCGGGAGTTGGGCGGCTACCACGCCGTCGAGGTGTTGCGCCGGCACGCCCGCTCCGCCCCAAAGGACGACCCGTTGGCGTTCGTCCAGCACCTCGATCTCAAGACTTGGCTACCCGGCGACATCCTGACCAAGGTCGACCGCGCCAGCATGGCCCACGGGTTGGAGGTGCGGGTGCCGTTGCTCGACCACCAGTTGGTGGAGTGGATGGCCCGGCTGCCGGCCCACCTGAAGATCCGGAACGGGCAGGGGAAGTACCTGCTCAAGCACTGCCTGGAGTCCCGCCTGCCCCATGACGTGCTCTACCGGCGCAAGCAGGGGTTCGTCATGCCGGTCGGCGAGTGGTTCCGCGGGCCGTTGCGCCGGCGCCTACGCGAAGCAGTGCTCGGGGAGCGGCTGGCCGACAGCGGCTGGTTCGATCGCCAAGCGCTGGCGCGGATGGTGGACGAACACGAACGGGGTGTGCGGGACCACGCGCGCCCCCTGTGGTCACTGCTGATGTTCGAGGCCTTCTTGCGCCAGTCGGCAGGGAGCGTCGAGGGGCCGCTTCCCGCGCACGGCCGGCATCTGGACCGAACTGTATCGGAGGAGGGGTGGGTATGAGGATTCTCTATCACCATCGGACCCGTGGGGAGGATGCGCAGGGTGTCCATATCCGCGCCCTGTGCCGAGGGTTCCGGGAGTTGGGGCACCGGGTGTGGATGGTCGCGCCGGGGAGCAGATTTCTGCGGGGCGGCAGTGAGGCGTCCGGCGGCGATGATCCGGCGTGCCGGAGGGGCGGCGCCGGCTCCAGACCTGTGTCGCTGGGTCGGGCGGTGCCGCCCTGGCTGTACGAGATCGTGGCGCTGGCGTACAACATCCCGGCCTTCTTTGCGTTGAGCCTGGCCGTGGCGCGGCGGCGGCCCGACTTCATCTACGAGCGCTACACCCTGTTCACCGTGGCCGGCCTGTGGGTGGCGCGCCTCTTCCGCCTTCCGTTCGTCCTCGAAGTCAACGCCCCGTTGAGTCTAGAACTCCAACAACACGGCCGCCTCTGCTTCCGCCGCCTGGCCCGGTGGGTAGAGAATTGGTTGTGCCGGGAGGCGACGCGGACTGTTGTGGTCAGCCGCGCCATGGCCGAGATTTTCATCGGGCGGGGCGTGCCGGCGCGGCGGTTGCTGGTGATCCCCAACGGCGTCGACCGTGGAACCTTCCACCCCGGAGTCGACGGATCGCGGGAGCGCGTCCGCTACGGCTTGGAGGGCCTGCCGGTCATCGGTTTCGTCGGTTGGGTCCGTCCGTGGCACGGTGTCGAGCAGTTGGTGGACGCGGTGGCCGAGTTGTCCGTTGCCCGGCCCGATTTGCGCCTGTTGGTGGTCGGCGACGGGCCGGCGTTGGATGACTTGCGCCGGCGGGCCGCCGAGCGGGGGGTTGAGGAGCGCGTGATCTTCACCGGCGCGGTGGCGCGGGAGCGGGTGCCGGACTTGATCGCCGCGATGGATGTGGCGGTGCAGCCCGATGTGACCGACTACGCCTCTCCGATCAAGCTCTTCGAGTACCTTGCCCTGGGGAAGGCCGTGGTCGCCCCGGCGCGGTCGAACATCACGGAGGTGGTGCGCGACGGCAACTCGGCCCTGCTCTTCCCGCCCCGCGACTGGAAGGGGATGGCGTCCCGCCTGAAGCGGTTGTTCGATGATCCGGAGACCCGGCGGGCGCTGGGGCAACGGGCGGCGGCGCTGATCGAGGAGCGCGGCTACCACTGGACCGCCAACGCCCGCCGCTCGGTAGAGGCGGTCCGGGCCGCGACCGGGGAGTCGGACGCCGACCGGCCGCGCCTGCTGGTCTACAGCCACATCTTTCCCAACCGGGCGCAGCCGGCCTTCGGGGTCTTTGTCCGCGAGCGCATGTTCCGGGTCGCGCACACTCTGCCCATCGTGGTGGTGGCGCCGGTGCCGTGGTTTCCGGGGCAGGGGCTACTGCGAAAGCTGCGCCCCGGCTACCGCCCCCCGGATGCGCCGTACCACGAACTTCAAGGGTTTGTCCACGTCTACCACCCCCGTTTCCTCTGCGTGCCGCGGTTCATGAAGTGGGCCGACGGCCCATTGGAGGCGCTGTGTACCGCGCCGGCGTTACGCCGCATACGCCGGCGGCACGGCTTCGATCTGATCGACGCCCACTTCGTCTACCCCGACGGGGTGGCGGCGTGGCTGTTGGCGCGTTGGTTCCGTGTCCCGTACACCATCACGCTCCGTGGAACCATTGTGCGCATCTCCCGAACTTGGATGCGCCGGTGGCTGGCGCGGCGGGCGCTGAGCGGCGCGGCGCGGATCTTCGCCGTGGCCGACTCGTTGCGGCGGGTGGCGGTCGCCATGGGCGAAGCGCCGGAACGCATTCACGTGATCCCTAACGGGGTCAATACACGGCTCTTTTTCCCCGAGGAGCGG
>SKJZ01000131.1 GCA_007121755.1 Halorhodospira sp.
GCCGGCGCAAGCCTTCGATCCCGTGACCCGGTCCGCCCAACGCCTCAAGAAGCGCCGGCGTCCACTCCACATCGACCAGCCGAATCCCGCTCTTCAACGAGATATTCCCGTAGAGGTTGTTGAGTAGTTGGGTGCTCTCCAATCCGGTGATCGCCTCCGGGAATGCCAAGTCGAGCTCGTGGCGGCTGTCCGGCCGCGGTTCGAGGCGCGTGATCTCGGGCACCACCCCGAGTCCTTCGGGAATGCAGCGGGACGGCAACTCGGCGCTCTGCTCCAGCGCGATCCCCTGCGCCTTCTCTTCAGGGCACTCTCCTGGGCGGCAAGTGATGTGGTAGGTAACAGTGAATGTGGAACTCATGCGTTGTTCTCGTCGGGTGTCCTCGTGGACGACAGTTCGTCGGCGGGAAGGCTTGCCTGTTCGGCGATACGTGTCGCGTCCCCCCCGGTATCCTGAGCCATGGCCAGGGCTCCGGCGGCGGCCTCCATCAGCATGTCACGGCTGTCGCCATGGGCGGGATAGGATGCCACACCGGCCGAGAGGGCGACTGGACTCAGCGGAGCGCCGCCTCGGCGGACCCGTTGGGCACCCAGTGTGCTGCGAACGACTTCCGCGCGCTCTGCTCCGCCGTCCAGCCGCGCCCCCGCCAGCAGAATGACGAACGTCGACTCCCCCACCCGGCAACAGACATCGGATCCCCGGAAGGAGCGGTTGAGCACTTCGGCGAAAATCTGAAGCAGCCGGTCGGCGGTGCCCGCCCCGTAACGTTCGATGAACTGGCGGAACCCGTCCACCTCCAGCCGGATCAAGACCAACTCTTCGCCGACCCGCCGGGCGCGGTGCAATTCGCGCTCCAGGGTGTCTTCCAGATAGCGTGCATTGAACAGGCCGGTTAGCGGGTCGCGGACGTTGCGTTGCCGTAACCGGTGTTGCAGCGCCTGTCCGGCGAGAGCCGTGGCGCCGGCGGAGGCGATGATCCGGGCAAGCACGGTGTGCCGCTCCGTCAGTGGCAGCCCCTCGTTGCTGACAATGCGAATCTCTCCGACCGACTGCCCCAGTGCCACCAACGGAAGGTACGTGGTGGTCTCTTCGCCTCGCTCGTCCTCCGGGATCGGTTCGGCGGGTTGCAGCGGTGTGGCGACGCCCCCGGTCCACCAGCCCGCCCGCAACCACCCATCGTGCTCCGGAGGGGTGAGGAGCAACTCCCCCCGGGTCTCCGGCAATAGGCGGGCGGCGGCGTGGCAGAGCGCCGCCGCGGTTTCCGGTTTGCCATGACTGTCGGCCAGGGTGGCGAGATACTGCTCCAGCCCGGCCAATTTGCTGTTGTTGAACACGAACGCCTCGTCTATGGTCACGCCGGTTTCTCCTCCCTTTCGGGGGCGGCCCCCAACGCCGAACGCCGATCTGACGTCTCGGCTTTGAACCGCTACCATAAACTAACCCCTGCCCCGGCAGCCAGGAAAGAGCGTAGGAGGATGGATGGCTTTACCGACTACCGATCTTTGCGATGCTTATATGGACGACCCTGCAGTAGAGATGCGGATCGCCAATCCGATGTTTCGGGACTACGGCGGCAAGAGGGGATTTTACGGCCCCGTGACCACGCTCAAGCTCTTCGAGGATAACGTTCTCGTTCGGGACACGCTCTCCGAGCCCGGTGCTGGAGGGGTATTAGTGGTGGATGGCGGTGGTTCCATGCGTTGTGCCCTGCTCGGAGACAATCTGGCGGCCCTGGGGCGGGAGAACGGCTGGTCCGGTATCGTGGTCTACGGCTGTGTGCGCGACAGTGTTGAACTGGCCGCCATTGAGTTCGGCGTCAAGGCGCTCAACACCCATCCACGCAAGAGCGTGAAGAAAGGCGCCGGGGAGCGCGGCGTTTCGGTGACCTTTGCCGGAGTCACGATCCAGCCGGGCGATTGGCTCTACACCGACGAGGACGGGATCGTGGTGGTCAACCGGGAGTTGGTGGACAGTCATGCCTGAAGGTGTCCGGCTCGATCGCTGGCTGTGGGCGGCGCGGTTTTTCAAGACGCGGCGCTTGGCGGTGGAAGCGGTGCAGGGCGGTAAGGTCGATGTCCAGGGCGCCCGGGCCAAACCGTCGCGCTCGGTGCGCCCCGGTGACCGGATGACTATCACCAAAGGGGAGCAGCGATTCGAGGTGGTGGTGCTCGATTTGGCCGAGCAACGGGGGCCGGCCAAGGTCGCCGAGACCCTTTACGAAGAGACGGAGGAGAGCCGCCGGCGCCGCACTGAGGCCGCCGAGCGGCGGCGGGCGTTCGGGGCGAAGATGCCGCAACCCGACCAGCGCCCCGACAAGCACAGCCGGCGCCGCCTCTCCGCGATCAAGCGGGGATCTACCTGAAGTCACGCGAGCGCACGTCGAGCTCCCCGAGCATCTCCGATAGATCCTCCAACCGGCCCGCCACCAAGTGGCCGGTGCCGTGGCGGTGTTGCCAGATTCCGGCCACGCCGAGCAGACGCGCGCCCAGCAGCGGGTCGCGCTGGGCCTCGGCGGTGGCGGCGTGGACGATGACGTTGATCGGTCCGGTCTCGTCTTCCAGGGTGACGAAGACGGTGCCCTTGGCGGAGCCGGGGCGTTGGCGGTGGAGGACCAGGCCAGCAACCCGCAGCGGCCGGCCGCTATCGGCCCTTGCCAGTTCGGCGGCGGTGCGGTAACGCCGGCGGCGGAGCCGGGGGCGGAGGAAGGAGAGCGGGTGGCGGCGCAGGGTCAGTCCGGTGGCGGCGTAGTCGGCGGCCACCGCGTCCGGCTCGGCGAGCGGGAGGAGCGGCGGCCGGTCGTCTTCGGCGGGGGGCGCCGCCAGCAGTGGTGTGCCGGGGTCGGCCCCCAGCGCCGCCCAGGTGGCCGCCCGGCGGTGGCCGGAGATGCCGCGCAGGGTGTCGGCGGCGGCCAGGGCCTCGATGTCGGCCTTGGAGAGGCGGGCGCGGCGCATGAGGTCGTCGACGCCGGTGAAGGGGGCGTCGGCGCGGGCTTGTTCCAGGCGTTTCGCGCCTTCTTGGGAAAGGCCTTTGACCATGGAGAGGCCCAGGCGTAGCGCCGGTTGGGGTGGTGTCCTGTGGTGTGCCGTGAGGGGGTGGAGGTCTCCCTCCGCCGGCGGGACGCTGTGAATACGTCCCCGGCAAGCTCGAAGAGCCGGTAC
>SKJZ01000253.1 GCA_007121755.1 Halorhodospira sp.
ACCGGCGAGCGCATCATCCCCAATGAGCGCTGCCTGGTATGCCACGCCGACGAGGACCACCAGTACGACGTCCGCGACGACGGCTCCCCGGTCTACATCTACGTGGAGCAGGAGCGGATCGAGGCGAGCGTCCACGGCGAACTGCGCTGCACCGACTGCCACACCACCATCGACCGCGTGCCGCACCGGGAGGCCCCACACGTGGTGGTCGGCTGCGTCGAGTGCCACCGGCAGATGTGGGACGAGCACAAGGACGACCCGGACGGCAAGTTCGAGCGCCTGGCCGTGGTCAACGAGCAGATCGACAACTTCCTCCACTCCGTCCACGCCCGCCCGAGCCGGCTGGACGAGTCCCGCACCAACGCCACCTGTTACGACTGCCACGACGCCCACAGTGTCGGGCCTCTGGGCAGCATCCAGCGCGCCGAGCAACGCCTGAACAACCCGCTGATCTGCGGAGACTGTCACGAGGGCGCACTGGCCGATTACCGCGACTCCGTCCACGGCCGCGCGGTGCTGGAGGAGCGGGACAGCGAGGCCGCGGTCTGCTCCGACTGCCACACCACCCACGAGATCGACTCGCCCGCCGGCGACCCGGTGATGTTGACCATCACCGAGAACTGCGGCGATTGCCACCAGGATTCCGCGCGCACCTACCGCGCCTCCTATCACGGGCAGGTCGCCACGCTGGGGTACACCAACACCGCCAAGTGCTTCGACTGCCACGGCGGACACCGGATTCACGGGGAGGACGACCCGGTCTCCATGGTCCATCGGGAGAACCGTCTGGCGACGTGCAGCCAGTGCCACGACGACGCGCCCGCCGGATTCCTCGGCTTCCACGCCCACGGCGACCCGACCGACTTCGCCAACTATCCCGGGCTGTGGATCACCGCCACCTTCATGCACGCGCTGATCATCATTGTGCTGGCCTTCTTCTGGACCCATGTGATTTTCTGGCTGTACCGGGAGTACCAGGACCGCAAGGCGGGCAAGAGCTACCACCACCCGGCTCCGGGCGAGGATACGGTCTACGTCCGGCGATTCTCGGCGACTTGGCGCTGGCTCCACTTGCTCTTCGCCGTGAGCACCATGGCCCTGGTCCTCACCGGCACGACCCTGCTCTTCGCCCACACCGGCTGGGCCAAGGCGGTGATGGCGCTGCTGGGCGGGCCGGAGAATCAGGCCATCGTGCACCGGGCGGCGGCGATCATCTGGCTCGGTGTCTTCTTCACCCACCTGGCCATCGTCATCCGTAATATCGCCCGCAACCCGGATTTCCACTGGTTCGGCCCCAACTCGATGCTGCCGAACCTCCAGGATCTGGGGGATGTGAAGGCCATGTTCGCTTGGTTCTTCGGCCGGCGGGAGCGGCCCGAGTTCGACCGCTTCGCCTACTGGCAGAAGTTCGACTACTGGGCTCCCTTCTGGGGCGTGGCCGTCATCGGTATCAGCGGGGCGATCCTCTTCAACCCGACGGCCACCGGGGCGGTTATGCCCGGCTGGATCTTCAATGTCGCCACCATCATCCACGCCGAGGAGGCGCTGTTGGCGGTGGTCTTCATCTTCACGGTGCACTTCTTCAACTCCCACTTCCGGCCGGACCGCTTCCCGATGAGCACCATCATGTTCACCGGCGTGGTGCCGCTGGAGGAGTTCAAGTTCGAGCACCGCCTGGAGTACGAGCGCCTCAAGGCCAGCGGCGAGTTGGAGAAACGCCTGATCCGGCACCCCTCCTCGGCCCTGGAGAAGGGGTCGCGGGCGCTGTCCGCCGTCCTCATTCTGGCCGGCCTGGGGCTGCTGACCCTGGTCCTGATCGGCTACCTGACCATGCCGTACTGAGGAGAGAAGACACCATGAACAAGCACTTCCGTGTTCTCCTTGCGGCCGTCTTCGCGCTGTCCGCCGGCGCCGCCTCCGTGGCGGCAGAGGCCGGCGGCCCGTCGGCCGAGGCGCTGGCCTTCACGTGCGCGGGCTGCCACGGCACCGACGGCTCCAGTGTCGGCCCCTCCATGCCCTCCATCGCGGCCATGGACCCCGAGGTCTTCATCGACGCGATGAAGGAGTACCGCGAGGGCAAGCGCAACCCGACCATCATGGACCGCATCGCCCGTGCGTACACCGACGAACAGATCGAGGGCATGGCGTGGTTCTTCGCCCGCCAGCGGCTGCGCCTGTACCCGCAGGAGTACGACGCCGATCGGGCCGCGCTCGGGGCGCGGCTGCACCGCGACTACTGCGAGAACTGCCACCTGGACGGCGGCCGCCCCGGCGACGCCGGCACGCTGGCGGGCCAGTGGATGCCCTACCTGGAGTACACCATGGACGACTTCCTCGCCGGCGAGCGGGAGTGGCCGCGCAAGATGGAGCGTGAAGTCCGGGCCGCGATCGAGGAAGAAGGGGACCGGGCCGTGCCCGCCCTCATCCACTTCTACGGCAGCCAGCACTGACCCGGCGATCGAGGAAAGGAACCATGGCAAAGATCAATCGCAGAACCTTCATCGGCATGGCCGGCGGCGCCGGCCTCCTCGGCGCCACCCTGGGCTTTCCGTCCCTGGTGCTGGGCGCCTCCCGGCGGGTGGTCGTGGTCGGCGGCGGCGTCGGCGGCTGCACCGCCGCCAAGTACCTGCGCAAGCTCGACCCCACGATCTCGGTGACCCTCATCGAGACCCTGCCCAAATACACCTCGTGCTTCATGAGCAACGAGGTCATCAGCGGCGTGCGGAAGATCGACACCCTCACCTTCGGTTACGACGGCCTGCGCCGCTACGGCGTCGATGTGGTCATCGATCGCGCGCTGGAGATCGACCCGGTGGCGAAACGGGTGCGGACCGAGAGCGGAGAGCACTTCGACTACGACGCCTGCGTGGTCTCCCCCGGCGTCGGCTTCAAGTGGGACGCCATCGACGGTTACAACGAGACCGTCGCGGAAACCATCCCCCACGCCTGGTACGCCGGCCCCCAGACGGTGACCCTGCGGCGCCAGATCGAGGCCATGCCGGAGGGCGGCACCGTACTCATCACCGCGCCGCCCAACCCCTTCAAGTGCCCCCCCGGCCCCTACGAACGCGCCTCGCAGATCGCCATGTACTGCAAGCGCCACAAGCCCCGGGCGAAGATCTTCATCCTCGACCACAAGG
>SKJZ01000070.1 GCA_007121755.1 Halorhodospira sp.
CCACGGACGCCACCGCGCCTCGCGCAGGGTCCACCGTACACTCTGCCCTGAAGCATTCACCACAACCGGCGAGTCTCCTTCGTCACAACGCTCGAACGGCCGGTCGGAGGCCGGACGCGGGAGGCGGACCGTGGCCGGCGACGTCGAACGGAGCGACCGCCTGGAGCCGGAAAAGGCCGCGCAGGGAGCGCGTCCGACCGATCCCGGCGGAAGGCGGGGAGCGCAGTGGGTCGCCGGCCACGGCCCGCCCCCCGCGTCCGGCCTCCGACCGGCCGTTCGACCACCCTCCGTAACATCAGACTTGCCCGTAACGTTCAGCATCCCCCACCCAACGCCGGATCAACGCCTCCGCCACCCCCGGCTCATCCCGCAACAGCCGGTCGCCGACGCGCCCCACAGCGTCCAGCAGACCGGCGTCCCGCCCCAGGTCGGCGACCCGCAAGGTCAGCGCACCGGTCTGCCGGGTCCCGAGCAATTCGCCGGGCCCGCGAATCTCCAAATCCCGGCGGGCGATAACAAAGCCGTCGTCGGTCTCCCGCAGCACCGCCAGCCGCGCCCGCGCCGTTTCGGACAGCGGGCCATGATACATGAGCACACAGGTCGATGCCGCCCGCCCACGCCCGACGCGCCCCCGCAATTGGTGCAGTTGGGCGAGCCCCAGCCGCTCGGCATTCTCGATAATCATCAGGCTGGCATTGGGCACGTCGACCCCGACCTCGATCACGGTGGTGGCCACCAGCAGGGCCGCCTCGCCGGCGGCGAACGCGGCCATCGCGCGCTCCTTGTCACTCGCCGGAAGGCGGCCGTGGATCAGCTCGACCCGGTGGCCCGGCAGCGCCTCCGAGAGGCGTTGCGCCGTCTCCTCGGCGGCCTCCGCCTCCAACTCGTCGGAAGACTCGATCAATGTGCAGACCCAGTACGCCTGCCGCCCCTCGTCGAGCGCACCCCGTATCCGCTCCACCACCTCACCGCGCCGCGCGTCGGAGACGACCACCGTCTGCACCGGCGTCCGGCCCGGCGGGCGCTCGTCGATGGAGGAGACATCGAGGTCGGCGTAGGCGGTCATCGCCAGCGTGCGGGGAATCGGCGTGGCGGTCATGATGAGTTGATGGGGCTCGTACTCGCCGCCCTTCTCCTTGAGGGCCATGCGCTGGTGGACGCCGAAACGGTGCTGCTCGTCCACCACGACCAGGGCCAAACGGCGGAACGCGACCGGATCTTGAAAGAGGGCGTGGGTCCCCACCGCGACCGCGGCACGGCCTTCGGCGAGCCGTTGCAGCGCCGCGCGCCGCTCCGCCGCCCCCGCGCCGCCGGCGACCCAAGCCACCTCCACGCCGAGAGGCGAGAGCCAACCGTGAAGCGTGCGCAGGTGTTGTTCGGCCAGCAACTCCGTGGGGGCCATTACGACCGCCTGTCCGCCGCTGCCCACCGCGCGCAGGCACGCCAGGGCGGCGACCACCGTCTTGCCCGAACCGACGTCGCCTTGCAGGAGGCGGAGCATCGGAGTGGAAGAGGCCATATCGGCGGCCAGTTCGGCATCCACCCGCTCCTGGGCGGCGGTCAACTCGAACGGCAGGCCGGCGCGCAGCCCCGCCGTCAACTCCGTGCCGCCGTCGAGGACCATCGCTGCGGCGCCTTCATGCAGCGCTTGCCGCCGCCGGCGCAAGGTCAGGTGGTGGGCCAGCAACTCCTCAAACGCCAGCCGCTGAACCGCCGGGTCGCGCCCCTCCAGGAGCGCGTCGGGATCGCTCTCCGGCGGCGGCCGGTGGACCCGGCGCAACGCGTCGTCCAGCGGCGGCCATTCGGGATCGGGCAGCACCTCCGCGGGCAGCAGGTCGGGCAGCTCCTCGGGGAGGAGCGCCAAGGCGTACTCCGAGAGCCGCCGCAACTGCCCCTGAGCGAGCCCCTCGGTGGACGGATAGACGGGAGTCAGGGAGGAGTCGCCGACACCGCCTCCCGGCTCCACTTGGCGGTATTCCGGGTGCGCCATCTGTAACCCCGCGTAGCCGTGGCGCACCTCGCCGAAACACTGGATAACCGCACCCCGCCGGAGTTGCTCGGCCTGCCGGGGGTAGAAGTGGAAGAAGACCAAGTCGAGGCGGCCGGTACCGTCGCTGAGCCGGCAGAGCAACCGGCGGCGGCGCCCCCGGGCGACCTCGGCCAACTCCACCGTCCCCTCGACCAGCACCTTCTCGCCGGGCCGCAGGGAGCCGATCGGCCGGATATGGGTGCGGTCCTCGTAACGGTGGGGCAGGTGGAGCAGCAGATCGGCCGCGGTGCGGATGCCGAGGCGCTCCAACCGCCCGGCAAGGCGGGTACCGACGCCGGGCAGCAGGGTGACATGCCGCCCCTCCATCCTCCGCGACGACACCGCCCGCGGGCCGTCCTACCCCCGGCGGGGCAGGTAGAGCACGGCGTCCATCTCCACGGCGGCCACCTTGGGCAACGCCGAGACCTGCACCGCGGCGCGGGAGGGGTACGGCTCGTCGAGATAGCGCGCCATCACGTCGTTGACCAGCGCGAAGTGGCTCAGATCCGTGAGATAGACCGCCAGACGCACCGCGTCGTCCAAGCCGCCGCCGGCCGCGGCCGCGATCGCCTTCAAGTTCTCGAAGACCCGGACCACCTGGTCCTCCATACCGCCCTCCACCAGCGATCCGGTGGCCGGATCCAGCGGGATCTGACCGGAGACATAGACGAAATCGCCGGCCCGCACCGCTTGGCTGTACGGGCCGATCGCCGCCGGCGCGGCGTCGGTATGGATGGGCTCTTTGGACATCGCGTGCTCTCCTGGTCTCTGCGTATTTTACGGAATCGGATTGGGGGCTCGGGCCGGCGCTCCCGGGGTCCGTTAGCCGTCCCTTTTGCGGACGATACGCTGGACCGGCTCGGTGGCGCGCAACGCGCGCATCACCTCGGCCAAGTGCCGGCGGTCGCGGACGCCGATGGTAAAGCGCACCGTCGTCACCATGCCGTCCCGCTCATCGATGGCGACGTTCTCGATATTCGACCGGCAGGTGGCGATGGCGGCGGCCAGCGTGGCCAAAGCGCCGCGCTGATTGACCACGTCCACCGCGATCACCGTAATGAACTCCCCGTCGATCTCCGGCTCCCACTCCACATCGACCCACTTGTCGGCCTGCTTGCGGAACGACGCCACATTCCGGCAGTCCCGATGATGGATGACGACGCCGCGACCGGAGCTGACGAAGCCCACAATGGGATCGCCGGGGATCGGCCGGCAGCAGCGCCCGAAGGTCACCACCGCCCCTTCGCCACCACTGATGGTCAACGACTGCCGAGGCGCGGTGCCGCTCTCGCCCGGCTCAGCCACTTCCTCGACCTCGCCCTGCTCCAGCCCGCTGAGCCGCTGCGCCACCAACCACGGCACGCGCCGCCCCAGCCCCACCTCTTTGAATAGGTCGTCCGGATCCTCTGCGCCGAACTCATCCAGCACCCCCTTTACACGCTCCGGCGGCAACCGGTCAAAATCGAGCGAGAGGGCGGTGAGCGCGCGCTCCACCAAACGCCGGCCGAGATCGACCGCCTCTTCGTCCTTCAGCCGCTTCAGGGCGTGCCGGATCGCGGTGCGCGCCTTGGCGGTGACGACAAAATCGAGCCAGACCGGGTTCGGACGCCCTACCGGCGCCGTGATGATCTCCACCATCTGCCCCGTCTGCAGCGGGGTACGCAACGGCGTCAAGCGGTGGTCCACCTTCGCGGCGATGCATGAGTTGCCGATATCCGAGTGGACCGCGTACGCAAAGTCGACCGGGGTGGCGTTGTTGGGGAGTTCGAGTATGTCGCCCTGGGGGGTGAAGATGTAGATCTCGTCGGGGAGCAAGTCGATCTTGACGTGCTCAATGAACTCCTGCGACGTGCCGGCGCTATGCTGCATCTCCAGCAGGTCTTGAATCCACTCCCGCGCCCGTGCCTGGGCCTTGTTGCCGGTATCGCGGCGGTCCTTGTACAGCCAGTGGGCCGCTACCCCCGACTCGGCCACCGCGTGCATCTCCCACGTCCGGACCTGCGCCTCCAACCGGATGCGCTGCGGACCGACCAGGGTCGTATGGAGGGATTGGTAGCCGTTGGCCTTCGGTATCGCGATATAGTCCTTCAGGCGGCCCGGACGCGGTTTATAGAGGTTGTGCAGCACGCCCAGAACCCGGTAACAGGTGTCCAGGTCCTCGACCAGGACACGGAAACCGTAGACATCGAACACATCCCGGAAGTTGAGCTTTTTCTCCTCCATCTTCCGGTAGATCGACCAGAGGTGCTTCTCGCGCCCCACCACGTCCGCCTCGATGCCCGACTCCTGCAGACGTCTGCGCACTTGGTCGCAGACGGTATCGAGGATCACGCCGTGGCGGCCCCGC
Organism: Halorhodospira sp.; assembly: GCA_007121755.1. Classification (GTDB taxonomy): domain Bacteria; phylum Pseudomonadota; class Gammaproteobacteria; order Nitrococcales; family Halorhodospiraceae; genus SKYL01. The sequence continues at coordinate 4,377 of SKJZ01000070.1, forward strand.
TGCCGCGCCAGCTTCTCCTTGAGCACCCGGTAGCGCAGCGGATAGAGCGCGGCGAAGCCGAGATCCTCCAGCTCGATACGCACCGCGTTGATCCCCAACCGCTGCGCGATCGGGGCGTAGATCTCCATCGTCTCCCGGGCGATCCGCCGGCGTTTGGCCGGGGCCATGACCCAGATGGTCCGCATGTTGTGGAGGCGGTCGGCGAGCTTGATGAGGATGACGCGGATATCCCGCGCCATCGCGAGAACCATCTTGCGGAAGTTCTCGGCCTGCGCCTCGGCCTTGCTCTTGAAATCGATGGCGGTGAGCTTGGAGACGCCGTCGACCAGCTCCGCCACATCCTGGCCGAACCGCTCCGCGACCCCCTCTTTGGCGGTCGGCGTATCCTCAATGACGTCGTGGAGCAGAGCGGCGACGATGGATTCGGCGTCGAGGCGCATCTCCGCGAGGATGCGCGCCACGGCGATGGGGTGGGTGATGTACGGCTCGCCGGAGAGGCGGCGCTGGCCGACATGGGCCTCGGCGCTGAACCGGTAAGCTTGGTGTACGAACCGCACCTGTTGCGGTTCAAGGTAGCCCTCGAGCAACGAACACAACTCGGAGACGCGCCGGTCCGGCTCAGACCCCGGCGGACGCTCCTCTAACGGCACAACCTCTTCGGCACGCCCCATATCCTAAGTCCGAACCTTGGCGGGAAAGCCGCTCTCCAGCCACTGCGCAGCGGCATTCACTCGGCCTCGCTGTCGTCGCGCCGCTCATCTTCACCGGACGACCCCTCGGGTACATCGCCCGGCCCCGCCTCGGCCATCACCTCATCGGCGCCGAAACCGCCCCTGGGGGCGAACGGGTCTGCGGGCCCCTCGGGCTCGCTCTTGAGGATATCGCTGGTCACGAATCCCGCGGCAATCTCTCGCAGCGCGACCACGGTGGGCTTGTCATTCTCCCAATCCACCTGCGGTTGCACGCCATTGGCGACCTGCCTCGCGCGCCGGGCTGCGGAGAGCACCAACTCGAAGCGGTTATCCATCCGGTCAAGACAATCCTCGACGGTAACGCGGGCCATGGGCCTCCTCCAAAAAGTGGAAATATCCAGTCGACTCTGCAAGTGATTGTATCGTCACAGAGCCCCACAAGGAAGCGGGCTTGTAACACTTCCCCCGCCTCATCGGTCCGAGGGCAACAACTCCACCAACACCGAATCGAGATAACGAATCCCCGTAACGGTGGCGTTGACGCGGTCGCCATTTACCGCCAGCAGACCGTCGGCAACGAACGGTGCGAGGCGTCGCGTCAAATCGCCGGGAGAGATCCCCGCCCTCTCTTCGGCCGCTCGCAGGTCGAACCCGTCCAACACTCTCAACCCGTTCATCACAAACTCGAACGCCCGATGGTCCGCATCGACCTCGACCCGCTCCACGGTCGCGGCCGGCGTGCCCGCCCTTGCCATCCAGTGCCGCGGCGACCGCATGCGCCGTGCGCGCGTGACGCGCCCAAGCGAATCGGTCAGCTTGCCGTGGGCGCCGGCTCCCAAGCCGAGATAGTCGCCGTAGCGCCAGTAATTGAGATTATGGCAGCAACGGTGGCCCGCCGCGGCGTAGGCCGAGATTTCGTAGCGTCGATAGCCGGCCCCGGCCAGCCGCTCCAGGCAGACCTCCTCCATGGCGGCGAGGAGGTCCTGATCCGGCAGGTCCGGCGGCAGGCGCCGCGCGAGCGGCGTGCCCGGCTCCACGGTCAACTGGTAGTGGCTGATATGGGGGACGCCGAGCGCTACCGCCTCGGCCACATCGGCCTCCGCCGCCGCTCGTGTCTGCCCCGGCAGCCCGTACATCAGATCGAGGTTGACACCGGTGAATCCGGCATTGAGGGCCGCGGCCACGGCCGCGCGCGCTGCGGCGGCGTCATGGATCCGCCCCAAACGCCGGAGCGACTCATCGGAGAAGCTCTGGACACCCACGGAGAGACGCGTTACCCCGGCCTCCCGGAACTTCCGGTAGGCGGCAGCTTCCGCGCTGCCGGGGTTCGCCTCCAGCGTCACCTCGGCGCCGTCGGCAACGTCTACGATGGAGCGCACCCCGTCCAGAAGCCGCCCCACGGCCTCGGGCGGGAAGAGGCTCGGTGTGCCGCCGCCGATAAAGACCGTTTCCGCGGCGCGGCCAGCGACCGCCGGCGCCTCTGCGGCGGCCTCGGCGAGCAGGGCATCGACGTAGGCGTCGGCCGGCGGAGCCCCGATAAGGGCGTGAGCGTTGAAGTCACAGTAAGCGCAGCGGTGGAGACACCACGGCAGGTGGATGTAGACCCCCAGCGGGATGCGGTCAGGGCTGAGCATTCACGGCCTATTCGCGCGCACGGCTCATCTATCCCTCTTGGAGTTCGAACTCCCGGCGAAGATCCGCAACCAGGGCGCGCATGGCGATCCCGCGATGGCTGCGCCGGTCCTTGTCGGCGGCGGTGAGCTCCCCGCCGGTCAACCCGCTCTCGGGATCTTCGAAGAGCGGATCGTAGCCGAAACCGTTCCCGCCGCGCGGCGTGGCGACGATCCGGCCCGTCCAGGCGCCGTGCCGGATCACCGGCACCGGGTCCTCGGGGTGGCGGACAAAGACCATCAGGCAGTGGAAGGTCGCGGTCCGCGGCGCATCTTCCGGCAGACGGGCCAGCTCCTCCAGCAGCCGGCGGTTGTTCGCCTCGTCGTCACCGTCCTCCCCGGCGTAGCGGGCGGAGTAGACGCCGGGAGCGCCGCCGAGGGCGTCCACGGAGAGCCCGGAGTCGTCCGCCACCGCCGGCAAGCCGGTCTGCCCGGAGGCGTGGCGGGCCTTGGCCAGGGCGTTCTCGACAAAGGTACACGCCGTCTCCGGCGCCGGCTCCACGCCCAGCGACCCCTGCGTGACCACCTCGATCCCGGCACCATCCAACAGGCGCTCCAACTCCGCCGCCTTACCCGGGTTTCCGGTCGCCAATACCACCTTCACTGCGCCAATACCTCCTGCTGTTTGCTCACCAACTGCCGGATGCCCTGCTCGGCCAGCGACAGCATCGAATCCAACTCGTCCCGCCGGAAGGCGTGCCCCTCCGCAGTGCCCTGGATCTCAATGAAGCCGCCCGCGTCATTCATCACCACATTCATGTCGGTCTCCGCCTCCACATCCTCGGCGTAATCGAGGTCGAGCACCGGTTGACCGCGGTAGACGCCGACAGAGACCGACGCCACATGGCCGTGGATAGGGGTGGCACGCAAGGCGCCCGCTTCGACCAACCCGGAGGCGGCGTCCATCAGGGCGACGTACGCCCCGGTAATGGCCGCGGTGCGCGTCCCTCCATCGGCCTGGATGACGTCGCAATCGACGACGACCCTGCGTTCACCCAGCGCTTCAAGGTCCGTCACCGCGCGCAACGACCGGCCAATCAACCGCTGAATCTCCTGGGTCCGCCCCTGTTGCCGTCCCCGCGCCGCCTCGCGGTCGCTCCGGGTGTTGGTGGCGCGGGGCAGCATCCCGTACTCGGCCGTGACCCAGCCCCGGCCCTTCCCCCGCAGCCAAGGGGGCACCCGAGACTCCACGCTGGCGTTACACAGGACATGCGTATCGCCGAACTCCACCAACACCGACCCCTCGGCGTGCTTGGTGTAGTGGCGGGTCATGCGCACATGGCGCAACTCATCGGCGCGGCGACCGCTGGGGCGCATAGAACCTCCTGAAAAGCGCGGACGATATCATATCGCGGCAAAATCGGAGGCCTGTTGCGAACGGAATCATCACGATATATTATCGAATAATTCTAGTTTTTATTATTAAGCGTATTAACCCCCATACATAATGCGTGTTACTTTGGCGCACGTACGCGCAAGCGCCAGGAGCCTAACAGCATGCGAATCAACGAGCCGGTAACCGGCCGGCGGGTCCCGGTCCGGGACAATGCGAACATTCTCTCCACCACCGACCCGCGCGGTCACATTACTTACGTCAATGATGAATTCCTCGAGATCAGCGGTTATTCGCAGGAAGAGCTGATCGGCCAACCCCATAACATCCTCCGCCACCCCGACATGCCCCGGCTGGCGTTCCAGGAGATGTGGGACACGCTCCAGAACGGCCGCTCCTGGATGGGGATCATCAAGAATCGCTGTAAGAACGGCGACCACTACTGGGTTCACGCCTACGCGACACCGATCCTGGACGAGAACGGAAACGTCCGCGAATACCAGTCGGTCCGGCAAAACGTCCCCGACGAGGCGTACATTGAACGGGCGGAGCGCATCTACACCCGGCAGCGCCAACGCGAATCGAGGAAAGGCCGGGTTGCCGGGTTGAAGGGGCGCGGCTTCGTCTTCGGACTGCGCGCCCGGATCGGGACGCTTTTCTTCCTCCCGGTGGCCGCGTTCGCGCTGGCGCTGGCGTTGCCCGGCGGGTTCTGGTTACAGGCTGCGGTCGGCGGCGCCGGAGCCCTCGCCTTCCTCGGCCTCCTGCCGATGGCGACACGCCCCGTCGACCGCGTGCGGCGCGCCGCCCTCGGCATCATCGACGACCCCCTCGCGGAGAGTATCTACTGCGGTTCGCACGACGAAGCGTCGCAGGTGGAGATCGCGTTGCTGCGGGCGCGTTCCGAACTGCAGGCGGTCACCAAACGGTTGCTGGCCACGATGGGGGAACTCGACATCGAGAGCGCCCGCGTAGCCGAGCGCATGGGCGAAGTCCGCGACCAAGCGGAAGGCCAGAACGAAGAGACGCGGAGCCTGGCGACCGCGGTTGAAGAGATGTCAGCGGCGGTCCAGGAGGTCGCGCGCAACGCCTCCTCGGCCTCGGACGCCACGGAGAACGCCCGGGAACAGACGGCCCGTGGACTGCGGACCGTTGGCCAAAGCGCCGACGCGGTCAAGGAGTTGACGGACGACATCGAGAACTCCGCCCACGTGATCCACCGTCTGGCCGGCGAGACCGACCGCATCGGTGCGGCGTTGGACTTGATTCAGGAGATCACTGATCAGACCAACCTGCTGGCCCTCAACGCCGCCATCGAGGCCGCCCGGGCCGGGGATGTCGGGCGGGGCTTTTCGGTAGTCGCGGAAGAGGTCCGGGTTCTTGCCGACCGCACATCCGAGTCGACCAAGGACATCAAGGGCATTATCGACTCCCTGCAGAAGGGAGCAGCCGACGCTGTCTCGGCGATGGAGCAGAGTCGCAGCCGTGCCGAAGAGACCTATCGCTTCGCCGACGAAGCCCGCACCGCGCTTCAGGAGATCAACACCTCGGTCGACTCGGTACGGGATATGAACGGACAGATCGCCAGCGCCACCGAGGAGCAAAGCGCCACCGCGGACGAGATCACGCGCAACATCAGCAGCATCGACACCATGGCGCTTCAGGTCCGGGACAGCGCCGAGTCGGCCGGTGAGCGCTTGAAGCACTTGACCAAAGGGGTCTCGCAAGTACGCGGCCTCGCCGCCCGCTTCGTTGCCCGGAGGTCGTAGAAGACGGATAGACCGGCGGGTTTTTCGTGGTGTCCAGCCGCCGCATGCCTTACCATGCCCTCCCCGCTTTCGGAGCACGGCCATGATCCGCAGCATGACGGCATTCGATCGGCGTGAGGCCGCCGGCCCCTGGGGGCGGCTTACGTGGGAAGTACGTGCCGTCAACCACCGCTACCTGGAGCTGCACCCCAGACTGCCAGAGACGCTGCGTACCCTGGAGCCGGCCGTCCGCGAACACGCCGGCGCCCGCCTGACCCGCGGCAAGGTCGAGTGCGCCCTGCGCTACACCCCGTCAACGGACACGGCGGGACGGATCGAGATCGATTGGCGCCGCGCCGGAGAGGTGCTGGACGCCTGCCGGCGTCTCTCCCGGCGCATGGGGTCTCTCGCCGCGGCCGCTCCGGTTACCGATATCCTGCGCCACCCTGGGGTACTACGGGAGTCGGAACCAGACTTAACCCCTGTCCACGAGGCCGCCATGGCCTCATTCCGGGAGGCGATCGACCAGTTGGTCGCCCACCGCGAACGGGAGGGGGCACGCATTGCCGACCACATTCGGACGCGGGCGGCGGAGGCCGCCCGCCACGTGGAGGCCATTGCCGCACGGCGTGTCGAGGTCAACGCCGGCGTCCGTCAACGCCTGGAGGCCCGATTGGCCGACCTGCGGACACCGGCGGACCCCGGACGCCTGGAGCAGGAATTGGTCTACGTCGCGCAGCGGCTCGATGTAGATGAAGAGCTGGACCGGTTACAGTCCCACCTGAGCGAAGTACTGCGCTCCCTCGACAGCCGGGAACCGGTGGGGCGCAGGCTCGACTTTTTGATGCAGGAGTTGAACCGGGAAGCGAACACCATCGGTTCCAAGGCGGCTGACGCGGAGACCACCAAGCACAGCGTGGAACTGAAGGTACTTATTGAACAGATGCGCGAACAGATCCAGAACGTGGAGTGACATGGCTCAAGGAACCCTCTACATCGTATCGGCCCCTTCGGGGGCCGGAAAGACATCCCTGGTCCGGGAACTGGCCGCCAGAGACCCGGCTTTGGAGATCTCCGTCTCCCACACCACACGCGCTCCCCGCCCCGGCGAGCAGGACGGCGTCCACTACCACTTCATCGGCGTCGATCGCTTCCAAGAGTTGGTCGGGGCCGGCCGCTTTTTGGAACACGCCCGTGTCTTCGACAACTACTACGGAACCTCGCGTGACACGGTGGAGGAACGGCTGGCCGCCGGCGCCGACGTCATCCTGGAGATCGACTGGCAGGGCGCACAGCAAGTGCGCGAGGCACTGCCGGAGAGTGTCTCGGTGTTCGTCCTGCCCCCCTCCCGGGAAGAGTTGCGGCGGCGGCTGACAGGACGGGGGCAGGACAGTGACGAGGTGATTGAGCGGCGGATGGCGCAGGCGGTGGACGAGATGTCCCACTACGCCGAGTATGACTACCTGGTGGTCAACAACGACTTCCATGACGCCCTGGAGGACCTACGGGCGCTGGTGCGCGGCCGCCGGCTCCGTTTTGAGGCGCAATGCCAACGCCTAAAGCCAGTACTGACGGACCTGATCGGCGACCGTTCCTGACCGGTTACCGTTCTACCAACTTACGGGAAGCATTGCCGGAGCGGGGGTTGCCGGGAGTCAGCCCACCCTCTGGATATTGACCGCCTGGAGCGCCCCCTCTTTCACGGTCGACTCCACCAGGTCGAACTCCAGGATCAACTCGTGGCTGGGCAAGTCCTCCACACTGGCGCCGTCCTTCAAATCCGCGTC